>JAQVHJ010000003.1:5051-24343 GCA_028696285.1 bacterium | reverse complement strand
TAATTCCCGGATACTCAAATTCTAAAACTGCTTCCTTGAAGAAGTTTATTTTATCGGATAATTTATACGGTTCAAATTTTATTCCTGCCATAGGTATCAATGTTCTTTCCTTAGATTCATTTGGGTCATAGATAATAGGCTGATTCCCCTTCAAGATTTCCGTTGGTCCGGAATAATGGGGAGCAGATCCTATGTAATCAACCAGGACACCTGCATTCAAGTATGGCGTGATCCCGTTTAATTTATATGCGACCTCCAGTTCAAAACCGTGATAATATCTATTTTCTTCAATCCATGGGAATGTCGTGACAAGATCTTCTTCATACTGCATGTTCAATGTATAAATAAAATATGATTTAAATTTACTTCTATCAAATTTTGTTATAAGAAACCACGTGTCAAACTGTATGGGTTTATATCCATACTTTATCCCGGTAATAAAGTCGACAGGCAACCCTGTATTAACCGAGTCCAGGTTAAGTTCAATTGAATCGTTCACGAACGGAGTTCTTCCCCAGACATGTGAATCCTTGTAACCAAGAGCGACCCTCGCGAAGAACCTTGATTCAGAATATTTCTCAGCCAGTCTCCCAAGCCTGAACCGGTACATCTTACCTACGGTATGTTCCAACTCAGCTTGAAGAAGAGTATAACTGAAATCTGCCTGAGCGCCGCTGTCCTGGTTCAGGATACGCAGCGCCATTAAATAATAAAAGTTTGTCTTCTCTGCCAGGTTCGCTAAAATTGAAAAATCCACCCGAATAAAATATAGACTTTCCAAGCCAAGCTTATCCGCAAGATATTCCGTCTTCCCCACGTTCAACTCATCGGTAAAATCGGGGATATCGTCATCTTCATTTCCCGAGACATAACTTGATTCAGGTTTAGGGAATGTAAAGAAACTAAAGTCATTCGCAATACATAGGTTATATTGAAAATGAGGGAAATTTTCTAACTGAATTGTTTCAGTAACCACGGGTGTTGACTCACTAATAACATCGTTATCTGCAAAAGAAACAACACCCGGTATAATAAAAAGGAAAATACAGAGTAGTCTCAACTTGTTCATAAACCCTCCTTTTGAGTTTATTTAATTTCTTGTTTTGGTTCTTCTTTTTTCCTTGTAAATATAGAATATATTATTCCGAATATACCTGCGATACCCAGTGCGATTGCCAGGAACAGGAATTGGAACTGGTAAGAATCCTTGTGGAATGCGGTCAGTACGCCCTTCATTATTATCGGTGAAATGAACTGGCCGAGAAAGATGGAACTACCTACAACAGCCATTGCAAAAGCCCTCGCATTAGGTGGCGCGATCTTCTGGACTACAAGGAAGATATTCGGCTGAATAGTGCCGAAACCAAAGCCGATAACTATTACTGCAACAAATATTATCCATAATGTTGATGCACCGCTTAGAAGATAGTATCCGGCTCCCATTAATAATATTGCAAGAGCCATTGATAATTTACCGAATACCTTCATTACAAGGACAAGTAATAATCCCGCAAACATTGCAGAGAGCGATAGAACAGAAAGGATGTATCCTGCCATCGTAGCTTTTGCAAGTTTCTCTGTCTTGATAACCAGCTTCCCGTCTTCCTTCTTAACTATATATTTCTTCCTGCCTTCGGTTATCTCCCATGATAATTTTTCTTCGCCTTCCTTCAAGGCGGCATTCTCTGTAATTTTAATCCCGTTCTTTTCAAACGCTGCAATTGTAATCGGGGATACCTTCCCCGTTTCAAGATGCTTCTCTAAATCTTCCTTACTTTCAAACAATGCAGTACCGCTTATAAACAGCTGCTTCTCATCTTCGAGGTACATCGCAAGATTAGTCGGCATAACATAAAATACAACCATGTTCAGAACACAAAGGAATGCAATTACATAAACACCGAGTGGCAGTTTATTACTTGGTTTCGCGCCCGGGCTACCCGTGAACTCTTCCTTTGGCGGTTCCGGCAGGAATAGCATGATAAGTATCAGGATCGCCAATGCAACTGTATACACTCCGAAAGCCCAGCGCCACGAGATCAATGTAAGGAACCCCGCACCTATCTGAAATATTACCCCGCCGAGATTCTGGACAGAACCGGCCAGGCCCATCATGCTCTTTCTGTCTTCACCTTTAAAGAAATCACCGATTAAGGTTGTTGAGAGAGGCATGATGATTCCCACTCCTATTCCCAGGATTCCGCGGATAATAAGAAGCTGCATTATTGTCTGGGCAAAAGCTCCCCCGAATCCCGCAACAAGATAAATTATCAGGCCGATGATCATCATTGTCTTCTTCTTAAACTTCTGAACCAGCTTCCCTGAAATTAAACTGAATGGAATAATTAATAATGCCGGTAAGGTCAGTATCATCTTGATCAATGTCGGATCAGCTTCCGGGAATGCTGCGCGGATCTTCCCCAATGCCGGGGAGATCGCAGCTGATGCCATGATAGTTAGTAATGATACCGATAAAATTGTCGGTTTCAACATCTTCTCTTTCACGTTAATAGCTCCTTATGTGGTTAAAAGAAATCGTGATGCGTGATGCGTAATTCGTGAACCGGAAGAAATATTATCTCTTTTTCCGATGACCAATTTCAGGTCACTCATTACATCATTTCGAATCACGGATCACGTCTTCGTCTTTGTATTTCGAATCACGGTTCACGGATCACGAATCACGTCTTCGTCTTCGTATTTCGAATCCCGCTTATAGATTGCCACGCTCCTTTCAGTCGCTCGCAATGACCAGCACACATTTGCAATCCAAATATCGTCATTTGTCATTGCGAGAAATGAGCAAAGCGAATGACGAAGCAATCTCACTTTCGGTCAACGGTAAACGGTAAACGGTCAATGGTAAACGGTAAACGGTCAATGGTAAACAGTAATTCGTCTTTGTATTTCGCAGCACGGTTTAAAATCCGACGCGTAAGCCGCCGTTGAATCGGGGTGTTGATTTTGCATGGGCTCCGGCAAATCTTAAGGCGACTGCGAGGTACTTTGCGCTAGGACTCCTGTACACTCCGCCTCTTGCTCCGGTTCCTTCTCCCGATTCATCGGGCCAGGACTCAACTCTTGCAAAGCCGTCACCGTCCAGTTCACCTGTTCCGTGAACAGGTTTAAATGCTCTTCCTTTCGGATTACCAAATGTAACAATGAACTCCCATAGATTTCCTGACAACTCCAAATTCCCGTAATACCCTGCCCCGTCATTCAATCTTTTATCAATACCTTCATGTCTTGTCTTAGAAAGCAGGCCTATACTGACCGGACCTTCCCAGCCTGGGAATGTCGCTTCTGTCTTCCCTGCTGCAGCATCAAACGGCGCAATACCTCTTGCAAAACAGGCATTGACCAGACCTTCCTTAGGAACCTTAACTTCCTTCCCGCTCCCGTCTGCGCCGTCGAAAGTCCAGACCATTCCAATCTCATTTGAACCCCAGGCGCATTCCCACGGAACTGCAGGTAACGGCCCACGGCACGCCTTTTCAAATTCAAAATCAGTAACCGGCCTTAAACCTGCCCACGCCGCGAATGCCGCGACATCCTTCCATGCGATTGCATTGCACGCGCGTTCAGGAGCATAAGTATAAAATGTTACCGGTTCAGTTGTTCCGTGGCCATCCTTTGTAACCATGATTGCCTGGCGGAACTGTTCTGTATCTGAATCTGTCATTACATAATAATGTTCAATCACATCCCCGGAAATATCACTCCGGACATGAGTCTGCTGCTGTTTCCGGGTAAGAGTATTCAGGAAATCAACATACTGTCTTGAACTCAAACCGTATTTCATGTACCAGAACGGCTTCACGCCCTTCGGAAAAGTTTCAGGAATAGTGAACGGAACTTCATCCCTGCTTCTCTCGTTATCCTGTTCACAATATAGATATCCTTTCTTCTTATCAACTTCAATCGGCTCTTCTGTTTTAACAAAGTATGCGCCTGACGGATACTTGAACAGGCAGTTAGTCGGGCGATTCTCCGTGCTCGGGTCACCAACAAAGTGCTTTGAAAACGGGATGTAAACCATCTCAATACCCATTATCTTGATCTCGGCCTTGTCAAAATCCTCAGTTAAACCGGTAATATCCCACGGAAAACTCACGCTTGTCAGGTCAATATCCATCTCTCCCCTGAGTAAATGAATGAAAAAACCTTTTCTTGTTTCCGGAACCCAAATCCCTGTTTTCTTTGCAGCCTTCCCTTTCCCTGTTGAATAACCTTCCGGAGTCTGATTCTTATAATTGAAATCCCCCACACTCTTTCCTGAAAGATTGATATGCTTCCACAGTCCATCCTTACTTTTGTATTTCCCGAAGATATAAACACCATCACAATTTATCTTAGTCTTCCAGGCTTCCTTCCATTTAATATCAAATGAAATAAAAACGTGATTCTTATCCTTCCTGACCTCAGCTATCTTTGCATTTTTAATTTTAAGATTCATTCCAAACCTCCTCTTAAATTATTTAATTGTTCGAACCGGCCTGAAGGGGTATTTTCCTGTTTTCTTCCCGGCATAATATCCGTCATATCCGAATTGGAAATTAGTACCCCAGCCAAAAGTTCCACCGAATGTATTAGAGGCCCAGTAAAAACCCTGCGGTGTTATCTGTGTATTTGGAAAAAACTCCTTATGATACCAGAGTCCATCCTTGAAATTAAGATTTAAAATAGTCGGTATCTCCTTCATACTCGGCATGCGCCAATCTTTATACCCTGCAAGTACAAGATTCTCACAGAACTTCAATGCATCCAGCTGATTTAAAAACGGCGTCTCTTCCTTCATCCACATTAATCCTGTTACCACGTCAGAAATAGTTCCGTCGCCGTTATCCTTGAATGAGTACTTGCTTACATCACCGAATGCAAGGTTATCTCCCGCCCTTACAGCCATTACATAATACGGCTGTGTTTTCAGGTAGCAGATACCGCAGCCGTATCCGAAATAGATTCCCCAGCCCAATTGAGTATCGGAACCGTAAGTATCCTTACTCCAGTAGAATTGGGAAATGATCCCCGGGAAAAATGTTTTATCCACAGCTGGGATAATCCCGGAATAATCAGCAATAGACCGAAGTTCTTCCTTATTCGGTATTCGCCAATCACTAAATCCGCCGTAATTAGATTTATTCAGTTTATCTATATACTTATCCTGAAGTTCATTCCAGGTATATTTATCCTCTGTAAAATTTACATCACCCGGATTAGGCGATTTAACTTCCCAAATCAAACCTGTATTGTTATCCTTCACCATTCTCAAGCCGTCTTTCCAACCTGCATTTTTTCCCAGGATCCCGGCACCTGACCGCAACTTCGTAAATGACACCGGATTTATATTAAAGTTCCCTGCCTGGCCATAGAACGGTTTCCCCGGTTTCGGAACAGGAATCTCATTCCCGTCATCATCATAACATAAAACCTGATTAGTTGACGGTATCTTGAAAACCGGCATCTGAATATCAGATGCATCTATATTCCTCACAGCCCGGTGGAGCAATGGTGATTTCTTATTGGCATAATATCCGTCATACCCAAAGCAGAAATTCGTTACCCAGACATAATACTTTTCAAAAGGTGTTGAAGAGAAATAATGCAGTAAAGGCGGAACCAAACCATCCGCAGGAAAGAACTCCTTATAATACCACCACCCGTCCGAATAGGTCAGGTCAAGAATAGAATTCAACTCCTTAATATTCGGTAAGCGCCAGTCCTTAAATCCGCCAAGGTCAAGTTTCTCGCAGTTCGTCATTGCATCATACCAGTTCATTCTTGCATTCTCACCCTTCTGCCACATTAACCGCGTAACTGTATCAGTAATAGTCCCGTCACCGTTATCCTTGAATCTTGATTTATCCGGAACTCCAAATTTCAAATTGAATCCGCCTCTGACTGCCCTGACATAACGCTTGATATTCTTCCCGGTTACAATCCCGCTGCCCAACCCGAAAAATAACCCCCAGGCAAACGTCGGCTGCATTTCATATGTAACCGAACACCAGTAAAAATCAACCTTACAATCAGGAAAGTACCAGAGGTCAACTGCAGGATTGTTTCTGCTGTAATCGATTATTGTCCGGAGTTCATCTTTATTCGGCGCGCGCCAGTCATTGAATCCGCCGTACTTCGCTTTATTCAGTTTCGAAATATATGTTTCACTAAATTCATTCCAGGAATACTGATCATCCGTGAAATTGACATCACCAGCAACCGGTGACTTCACTTCCCAAACCAAACCGGTGTTATTGTCCTTTATCATTCGCAGACCATCTGACCAAAATGCATTATCAGCAATATCCTTTCCACCGGCTCCTAACTTCGTAAATGACATGGAATGAACAGAAAAGCATCCATCCTGACCAAAATACTCCTGGCCCTTCTTCGGAACAGGAATGGGAGCTCCTTCTTTATTATAACATGAATTCTGGCCGGTATCGGGAAATTTAAAATTATCTGACATCCATACCCTCCTTAATATTTTCAGAATGAATATCATCCTGAGATCTTTTCAATAATCCTATTTAAACCTTTGCCAAATTGAACGGGGGAAATACATTGCTCTCTACAACAACATCAATCAAGACAGGTTTCTTTGAACGTATTGCGCGCTTGAATACCTTTTCAAAATCTTCAAGCTTCTCTATCCTGTACCCCGTTGCACCGCAGGCTTTTGCATACTTGACATAATCCGGGTTCTTGAACTGCATGAATGCTTCTTCTCCCCAGATATTTAGAAGGAATTTTCTTATTACATTGAACTCTCCATTATCAAAGATAACCCAGACCACAGGAATATTCTTCTGGACTGCAGTCAGCAGTTCAAATCCTGCCATGAGATATGCTCCGTCACCGCACCCGCAGATTACGGTCTTATCGGGATTGGCCGCCTTGACTCCGATCGAGCCGTTGACATGGCTTGCCATGGGGCCGAAACTGCCGGGATTCTGGTAGTTCTGGTTCTTAGATAATTCAAGATAGCAGTTAAGCCAGAGCATATGCGCTCCCGCATCGCCCATTACAATACTGTTCTTTGGTAAGCACCTTGACATTATCTGTACCATTGCCCCGGGATGAATCTTTTTCCCGGTATATTCTATCTTTTCATCGTAATATTTTTTCCTGGGAACTTTTTTTGCCGGAATGGCTTTCGTAATTAATTTATCAACATACCTGCTGATTGATTTTATTGCAGGCTTGATATCACTGACCAATGAGAAATCCGCAGGATAAACCTTACCTATCTCTACCAGGTCAATATTTATATGAAACAGTTTCTTACCCTTATACAAGTCAGGCCTGAACCCAAATGTTGCGTTCTGGGCAAATGAATTACCGAGAGCAAGAACACATGTAGCGCTGTCAAAATATGCATTTGCTCCGGGATCTCCCGATGTCCCGTAAACACCGAGTGATAACGGATGATCTTCAGGAAGCTGACCCTTACCGTCCATTGTTGTTGCGAACGGGATCTGGTACTTCTCGAGGAATTTCCTGATATCCTTCTGGGCTCCGCTCCTGATACACCCGTATCCGAGTAAAGCCATCACTTTTTCATCACGGTTAATCGCTTCTGAAAGAGCTTCAGAAAATTCCTTTATCTTCTTCGGTGATTCCACAACTTCCTTGATGTCAAGCTTGATCTCCCTGAAATTATTTACCTTTGCTGTCGTTATGTTCTTGGGAACATGGATATGTACAGGACCCGGACGGCCGTTAAATGCGATATTAATCGCTTCTTCTAAAATATCCATTGTAGTCTCGGGATCTTCAAGAATATATGATTTTTTCGTGGTGGCAGAGAACATCTTATGTGAATCGGGTGTCCTGTTCAAACCTGTCGATTCATTCAAAGCGCCCTTTCCGCGGTCAGGCATGGATGCATACCCGGTTATCGCAAGAACAGGAAGTGAATCGTAATATGCTACCGCAAGCCCTGAGAATAAATTGAATGCCCCGGGACCGCCGGTTGCAAAACATACTCCAAGTTTATCGGAGAACATTGAATATCCGCAGGCCATGAAACTCGCGCCCTGTTCATTCTTAATTATTATGGTCTTGATCTTATCCGACTTCTTCAGCGCAAGGAGCATGCTCCCGTTAACCTGACCTGAACCGCCGAATACCGTATCAACACCTATACTCTCAAGTGTCTTTACAATCGCTTCATTAACATCCATGACTAATCTCCTCTGTTTATGAAATATTAAAATTTTTTAATGTATTATCTTCAATGTAAATTCAGATTAATCTAAAAAAGCAAAAACGTAATTATAAATCTATTCTATTCTTCAATCTTCGGATTTGCTTTACAGATTATCTTCTTAATCGGCACTTCCGAGAACAGGATATTCCCCTTTGCGCAGTTTTCCGGTGTATACCCGGAAAAGAAAACATAGATCCTGTCCTGGGGAACCTTTGTCAGGTCTGAAAATATCTCAGTGAATTTTTCAGCAACGATCTTTTTCTGTTCATCAGTAAGTTCCAGGCTTTGAACTGTAATTGCAGGCATCTGCCCTTACCCCCTTAGTATTTGGCCGGGACCGCATATTACTGCAGGCCCCGGCATTAGTTAAAATTTCCAGTTGAAAAGAGTGGCTCCTGCTTTAAAAGCAGTGTCCCCTATTCAATTTTAATCTGTGAACAATACTATTTTAGCGCATAATCATGCGCTCAAAAAAACAATTTCCCCGGAAGTTTATTTCGACTTTAAAACTTCAACTATCTTATTCCCGTAAGCGATAGATGATTCCACTGAAGTTCCTGTTACAAACGGCCAGTCATAAACAACAGACGGATTCTCTCTGCTTGCCTTCTCTTTTGCGATGCATTCCCCATTAGGACCGACAGCATCACGAACGAGGTCTTCCAAAGGCCATAAGAAACCCGGTGTATGAACATCTGTACCTTTATTATCGGGTGTTGCGCCATACAAATCGTACGTGAAATCGAAATCACCGTAGAAATCCCATGCAGCAGGATGCGCAGCGCATTTCTTCCCAAAAATAATCGCATTTCTTTTATTTTCAGGATTTCTTAAGAAGACTAATGCTGTAACAGAATAGCAGAGAGCCCCAATCAATTTATCTGACTTGTAGGCTTTCCAGATTAACTGGTGCAGATGGTAATTATTCGCCATATCAATCATAGCGCCAAGACCACCGGTAAGAACCAGGGCATCATAATCTTCCATCTTGGCATCCTTGAATTTAATAGGATTAGCCCACTCATTTCCATCAGTCAATTCCTTAATCCTTTTACAGACATCGGGCGGATTAACCGCAACATTAATTATCGGATCAATAAAATCCGAGTCAACACTCACCATTAATGGAAGAGGTTTCTTCCCCTGCGGTGTGGTCAGTGTCAATTCAAAACCTGCCTTCTTAAGAATATCCCAGGGAGCCTGCAGTTCTTCTCCCCATACACCGTAGTTTGTTGCGCAAACTAATACTTTCTTCGCCATAACATACCTCCTTTGTAATTAATTTTATTCAAAATTATCTTGAATTAAGAACCTCAACTATCTTTTTCCCGAATGCAATGGAAGATTCGACTGAATTGCCGGTAATGAAAGGCCAATCAAATACAACCCTCGGATTATCTCTTGTCGCATCCGGATCACCGATAACAAGGCCGCCGGGACCTACTGCGTCTCTGGCGATATCTTCTAACGGATATAAAAATCCTGCATATACCGCATCGGTACCTTTATTATCTTCTGTCGCACCCCATAATGCCAGGGTTACATCATCTTCAAAATCCCATGCTCTTGGATGGGCAGCAATCCTTCTCCCTTTTATGATGCTATTAAATGCATCTTTAGGATCTCTGATCCAAATAAGAGCGGCTGTCGCATAACACAATGTTGCAATCAATTTATTTGTGTAATAAGCTTCATAAATGAGACCTCTGAAATACTTATTAGGAGCTAAATCCATCATTGCTCCTAAACCGCCGGTACCAACGATTGCATCATAATCTTTCATCTTTGCATCTGCAAGTTTAATCGGGTGCGCCCATTCATCGCCCTTAACCAGTTCCTTTGTCCTGTCACAAACAAATTTTGGATTAACTTTCGGATTTGCTCCGGGAATCTTTGCAAGCATCGGATCCACAAAATCAGGATCAACACTTATTACTAAAGGCAACGGCTTCTTTCCTTGCGGTGTAGCGAGTGTGAGATCAAATCCGGCTTTCCTCAATTCATCCCACGGACCCTGCAGTTCCTCTGCCCATACGCCAAAGTTGGTTGCGCAAACTAATACTTTCTTCGCCATAACATACCTCCTGTTATGATTTTTTGTTAGAGTAAAAAATATAATTATACTTTACATGCTTTTATATTTAAAAGCAAGCATTGTAATATCGTCCGATTGCGGTTCATCTTTAATATACCACTTTAATTCAAAGCGGACTGACTTAATTACAGGTTCAACTTCAAGGTTACTTAAACTGTTCATATAATTCAATAACCGCTTTTCTGAGTATAATTCCTGTTTCGAATTCATTGCTTCGGTCACTCCGTCAGTATATAACAGAATAAAATCACCGGGTTCAATTGCGCAATGGCATGTCTTATAATTAAAAACATCCATTACACCAAGAACAAAACCATGATCCACGCTCATATATTCAAATGCACCCTTTGACTTTCTATAGATCAGCGGGGGATTATGCCCGGCATTTGAATAGTTGAATTCACCGTTTTTAATATTGAGGATAGCGCAATAAACCGTTGCAAACATGCAGGATTTATTATCAGGAATTAAAATCTGATTGACCCTGTTTAAAATATCTCCCGGTTCGATATTTCTTAAACCTTCCGTTTTAATGAGTGTTTTTACAATTACCATAAAAAGAACGGCAGGTATCCCCTTTCCGGAAACATCGCCGATTATCATACATAACTTATCTTCACCTAGCATAAAGAAGTCATAGAAATCACCGCCTACTTCCTTTGCAGGGTCCATTGAAGCAAATATATCAAACTCAACTTTATCCGGGAATGGCGGGAAAATACTCGGCAGCATATTTGTCTGAATTTCATGCGCTACCTTCAAGTCATTTTCAATCTTTTCCTTTTCATTCTTGATAGCCTGCTCTTTCCGGTAATTTGCAATTATAAACAGAAATAATCCCATACCGACCGCATTACCGATTATCATCGGGAGGGAAATTTCATAAACAAGAGCAATTGCTTCTTCAATCGGCTTTGCCAAAAGTATCACAAGAACCATATGGAAACATTCAAAAAAGATCGCTGAAAGCACGCCCCAGAACGGTTTAATGAGCGTACCTCTCAGGAATAAATGAATAATCCCCGTAAAAACTCCCGCAAACAGTGTTGCGACAGAACATGGAATCACAGTGAAACCCCCGAGAAAATATCTGTGCGTAGCTCCTATCAATCCGGCTCCTAAACCTGCAATCGGACCACCGATCAAGCCTGCTATTAATGGTCCTAAATCACGGGTGTTTGCAATCGCACCGAAGAAATCGACGCCGGAGGTATTCCCGTACATTGACAATAATCCAAAAATCAAAATTAAAATCCCCTGTTGTTTGGGGGAATACTTCAATGCCTCAATATCCTGGAAAATTTTAGTCTTGGTCATAATATAAACTATAACCATTAAAACGCAGACATATTCAATTAAAGATACAAAAATATTTAAGATCTCTTTACTCATATAATCCTATAATATTTTTTACAATCATTCATTCACTCCTCCGGTTTCGCCGGATAGTATCTTATTGCGAGCATGGTAATATCATCACTCTGTGGTTCATTACCTGCAAATGCATTAATCTCAACTTTAATTTCCTGAATTATTTTTTCAGTATTTTCTAATTTGATTCTATTAACTATATCAATCAGTCTCTGGTTTGAGAATAGTTCCTTCTTCTCGTTATTCGCTTCTGTAACACCGTCTGTATATAAAAGCAATAAATCATTACTGTTTAAATGAATTTTTCCGGTGCCGAACTTAATCCCCGGCATTACACCTAAAACAAAACCGGATTCTTCCTTAAGAAATTCCGCCGGGTTACCTGCTTTTGAAATAACCGGAGGATTATGCCCTGCATTTGCAAATCTCAGTTCGCCTGTCCTTACATTTAAAATACAGCAGAAAACTGTCACGAACATACATGCTTTATTTTCAGAAATTAATATACTGTTAACATTAAATAAAGCTGTTTCCGGTGAAATTCCCCTGGAAACCTCGGTCTTAATAAGTGTTTTTGTAATCGCCATGAACAACGCAGCAGGAACTCCCTTCCCTGAAACATCACCAATTACAAAACATAATTCATCCTGAGAAATAAAGAAGAAATCATAGAAATCACCGCCAACTTCTTTCGCAGGAACCATGGATGCAAAAATGTCAAATTCATTCCTGTCCGGAAATGGAGGAAATGTAGTCGGTAACATACTCATCTGTATCTCGGTTGCAATCCTTAAATCACTCTCAATCCTTTCCTTCTCAGCGGTTGTCTCCTTCAGGTCACTGATATAGACCTTAAGATTCTGAGTCATTTTATTAAAGGTATTTGCAAGATCCTCAATCTCATCACCTGTATGAATTTCAAGGGAATAGTCAAGATTTCCGCTCCCGACTATATTTGCGCCTGCATTCAAGGCCAGTATAGGATCAGTAATTCTGTCTGAAATGCTTTTTGATGCGATAAATATTAATATCAATAATAATAGCGAACTTATGAGAAGGATTACTGCAAGTCTTCGTTTTTTCCGGGTGATATTATCTTCACTTTTTTCTGTCTCATTTTTAAGCTTCGTCTGGGTTTGAAATAGCGGCTCAAGTATATCCTTCAGGGGAATCACTATTCCCAAACTCCAACCGGTGTTTTGGACCGGGGCATAAGCAATAAATCTCTCCTCTTCATCTAAAACACATTTAGAAACTCCCGTCTCACCCGATACCATCTTTTGAATGATATCCTTCAAATCAATATTATCCGTATCCAGTAAACAATCTGTTTCATATGTCTCATCCCAACGCGTGTCATTTACCTTTAAATCAGGCCTTACTATCACCTTTCCATTCTTGTCAATTAAAAACGCATAACCTTTCCGGCCTATTTTCGTATTAACAATACGATCATTCATCGCTTTCATTGTAATATCAATTTCTATAACCCCTTGCAACTTCCCTTTTGAATTATAAAAAGGTTTTGCAAATGTAATTATTAATTCATTTTTCAGTGGTTCAACATACGGATCCGTCCAAACTCCAGTTGATGACAATACCGCTTTTTTATACCAGTCACGCAGGCGCGGATCGTAATCTTCACTTAGCCCTGAGTCCCAGGGATATGATAGGATTACACCGCTCTCCGTGCCAATGAAAATGGAATCTATATTCTCATCATTATCAAGGATCATTCCGAAAATATCCGACATCTGATTTAAAATCTCAATCTCATTCCTGACTGAATCCAGCTTAACCCCCGGTGCAAGTTTATATGAACAGGTCTTTAAATGATCCTCAGGCTCCTGTTTATCGGAATAAATCTCCATGCTCCCATGTAAAGGAGGATTGTTGATTAATCTTTCTGCATGACTTACCAGGATATTCACTTCATTTTGGAATTTCTTTAAATTATTTCCGCTGATCTCCGCTTGTGCTTTTACTATATTTAACAGAAATTTCTCGGTCTGTGAATTCAATACGGTTATACTGTCGTTAATTGCCTGCTCACCCTGCTTGCTGGCACTGTTAACAGAGTACTTTCCAAGGTCATTGATGGTTACAAGAGATACTATCGAAAGGATAAGTATGATTAGAACGGAAAAACCCAGTAAGGTAAGCAGGAGCTTTAGTGTAATGCTTCGCTTATTTAATGGAGTTTCTTCTGTCATAAAAAATGTCCTTAATGTCTTTTTAAATAAAATGTCTCCAAAAGAAATAAAGAAAAAATGAAAAAATTTAATCTTTATTGATTTATAATTATAACACGTTTTTTTTTAATAGTCAACGATTTTATTATGGTGCCGGGGTCCACAAGTCCACATTGGTACGGTAAACGGTAAACGGTAAACGGGGAACGGGGAATGGTAAACGGTGAATGGTCAACGGTGAATGGGGAACGGATGTCGTGATTCGTGATTCGTGAACAGTGATTCGAAATGTAATGTGAAATAGGCATTACATTAATAATATTTTGCGTTGTTAAATTATTCTGAACTTCGCGCGATTATTTTTCTTCATTCACACCCACCATTGAAATGGTGGGCTAAAACCGTTCTATCCCTCCGGGATGAAGAAAAAGATTTGTGAACCGTGAACGAAAGAATTGTTTTATAAACATTTGATACGCATCGTAGGGGCGAACGGCGAGGACGCATCGCTGCGCTTGCTAGATCTTGCGATAACGCCCGTATCATTTGAACAAAATACATCGTCAGGTTAAAACATGTGAAACGGTGAACGGTAAACGGTAAACGGTGAACGGGGAACGGTAAATGGTAAACGGTGATTTGTGAACGGTAAACGGTAAGAATTGTATTATAAACATTTGATACGATATGTAGAGCCCCGCTGTTTTTTTATTTTTTAGTTGAAAAATACTTTAAAACATGTTAAAATAATAAAAAAGGCGGAAGAATTTTGAAGGCATTGATTTTAGCTGCCGGTTTAGGTAAACGTTTGAGACCACTTACGGATTCTATTCCAAAATCATTGATCAGGTTTGGAAATAGAGAAGCTATATTTCATGTTCTTGAAAAGCTCCGTGATGCAGGGATAAATCATGTCGGGGTAAATCTCCACCATCTCTGGAAGGATATTGTCAGGTTCTTTGCAACCACGAGTGAACTTGCAGACTTCTCATTTTATTTTTCTTATGAGGAGAATCTTCTCGGAACCGGAGGCGCGATCATTAACTGCAGGGATTTTCTATTAGACGACGATTTTATTGTTATTAACTCTGATATTTACTCTGAACTTGACCTCAAGAAATTAATCGCATTTCATAATGAAAAAGGCAGTTCTCTGACTCTTGCATTTAAACCGGGACGACAGCCGACCGATCTTAAGATAGATTCGGCTTTTCATATAACTGAATTTGCCGAAAAGAATTTTCGTCCTGATTCTTCTGTCCAAGGCGGAATTTATACCGGTATTTCAGTATGGAAAAAGGAGGTCATCAGTACTAATCTTAAGTCATTAGCGAAGGGAAAGTATTATGAGTTTTCGGAAGATATTATCTTGCCGCTGCTTCGGGAGGGAACAGATATCTTCGGGTACCCCCATTATGATTTCTGGATGGATTTTGGTACCCCGGAAAATTTAAAGAGATTACAATATCATTTTAAAAAGAAGTAAGAGGATAAAAATGTATAAGGAATGCAAAATTAAATCATTGGTCAAACGCAACGGGAAGATCGTTGAATTTGACCCGGAAAAGGTTACGCTTGCAATTTATCGCGCAGCAGCTGCGGTCGGTGGCCATGACCGGGAATTAACCGTCTCCCTCACTAATAAGGTAATAGATTTAATTAACCAGGCGTACAGTTCTGACATGCTCCCGACTGTTGAAAATATTCAGGATATTGTTGAAAAGGTTTTAATTGAAAACGGTCATGCAAAAACTGCGAAAGCATATATATTATACCGGGCGCAACGGGCAGAGATGCGGAAAGCAAAGGATGCGGCAGAATATACTCACGGGAATATACCATACGATGTAATCTGGAGAACGCTCTGGTGGAATGCTGAACATAATTGTGAAACAATTGCAAAACTGAATAAAATAATTAAAGACCCGAAAAAATTCTGTAAATTAGTTCAGGATGCTGAGAAGGATTACAATTACCGATTGGAAGTTGCTGCTCAGAATATTTATAAGCATATTGAATCCATCAGGATGATAATTATTTCCGGACCGTCATCTTCCGGAAAGACCACGACTACCCTGCGTATTGCAGATTTCTTGAAGCAGCGCGGATTCACACTAAAGGCAATTAATGTTGATAATTATTATTATGACCTCGAATACCATCCAAAGGATGAGTTCGGTGATTATGATTTTGAAACACCGGAAGCACTGGACCTGCCATTAATCAGTGAACACTTATCTCAGCTTATTGAAGGGAAAGAGATTAAATGCCCCATTTATAATTTTAAATCAGGAAAGAGAGAAAAGGAAACAACCAATTTTAAACTTGAAAATAATGAGGTTCTTCTCATAGATTCATTATATGGATTTTATCACGGAATGACAGGACATATTCCCGAAGAGAAGAAGTTCAAGTTTTATATTGAAACATTGTGCCAGTTAAAGGATAAGAACGGAAGCTTCGTTCGTTGGACGGATCTGCGACTTCTCCGAAGAATGATCCGGGACAGCCAGTTCAGAAGTTATGACCCGGAAAAAACAGTTGGACACTGGCATTATGTCAGGAAAGGTGAGATAAAACATATAATTCCAAATATGAAATTTGCCGATTTTATTTTTAACGGTGCGATGCCTTATGAACTCCCTGTAATGAAGAAATACCTGTTCAAATTCATTAAGCCGATAATGGATAAATATAAAGATGAACCCGCTAAATTAGACGCATTCCTCCGTGCAAAACGGATCTACGAACTCTTGAACCAGCTCCAGGAAGTTCAGGACGATACCTGCATCCCCGGAGATTCCGTCCTACGCGAATTCATCGGCGGCTCACAACTGAAATACCATTAACGGTTAACGGTTAACGGTAATGGAAATTGCAAACCGTGATTCGTGATAAAAAAACAGGGACGGATAGAAAAAAAGTTGAAAAATTGATAATCAAAAATAATCGGCTTTTATTCAATGAATCGTCGAACATATTGATAGTTAGGAAGTATCTCTTTGTAATTTTATACGAATAAAATTTAAAAAAACAGCAGAGATTATTGAAAAAAAGTAAAAAGTAAAGGGCCGGCACCTTTTATAATTGTTTCATACACCGCTTAGCGTCTTCCCACATATTCAATGTCTCATATATTAAGGCAGCTTCCCTGAATTTAGTTTCTTTTTCGAATCTCTTTGCCTTATTAAGCATTTCCAGCCTTTCGAGACGGTCAGATTCTTCAGTCATTCCTAATTGCTGGTAGATTATCTGAGCATACTCTAATTTCCCAGCTTCTTCATATTTTTTTGCTTTAAGGAGTTTCTCTTCATTATTTATATTCATTAAAATGTTTTCCAATCTTTCAATATCTTCTTCACTCTCAATCTCTCTGTATATTTTTAGTGCTTCTTCAAGAAATCCTTCCTTTTCAGATATCATTGCTTCGGCTTTTTTCTTTTCACAATATTTTTCCCAGCAAGCCTGAGCTTGAGGAAACATTTGAGCTTCTTTATATAACTTGACCGCTTCCAAATACTTCCCTTCCGACTCAAGTTCTTCAGCTTTCAATCTCTTTTTATGAAATCCGAAATATGCCCAGCATGCAAATCCAAAAAACACATGTGATATAATAAAAAACATTGTAAAGCCGAAATAATCAAACGTTCCCCTTTCAATTTCCTTCAATAATATTGGCGTTGAAATGAATGCAATGATCACAATTGCCCAGATTAAATATTTCTGATTCTGTGTAAGTTTATTGAAATCATCTTTCATTGAATTCTCCTGATATTTTTTATTATAACAAATATTATTATATTTTTCAATAGAGATTTAAAAATTGAATCTCTACACAAAAAATAATCTCTCCCCTGACAATCTCTCTAAATATTGGCATTATTCCGTTCATAGCTTCGCATCATGTATAAATAACTAAATTTTCATTCAAATAATGTGTGTGTTAAATATTTGAGTCCCGTACAAATTTAATTCTTACTTGACTAAATTTTACTAATATGATATAATATAATTTAGTCATTAAAGGAGGTAATTATGGAACAAAAATCGATGAACTCTTTTCTTTTTATTATGCTTATACAGCAGTATGAAAGCTCTGCATATCAATTTATGGGGAAGTATGCCAATCCCATTGACGGGAAGGTTGAAAGGAATCTTGAAGCAGCTAAAACATTTATTGATATTCTCCGGATGTTGAAAGAGAAAACAGAAGGAAACAGAACACCCGAAGAATCCAAGGTTATTGAAACTACTTTAACAAATCTTCAATTAAACTTCATGGACGAAGCGAAGAAAGGCCCTACCACTGCCGGAAAGGAAGATGAAATCCCTACTGCAGAAAAAGAAGATGTATTCCCGGAAAAAACGGAACTATTGAAAGAAGAAGAAATAAAAGAACAAATATCCGTAAAAGAGAAGAAACCGAAGTTTAAAAGTAAAGATGATCTTGACCACTTCACTGATGAAGATATAGATGATAAATCATTGAAGAAGAAAAAGATTAAAAAGAAAAAACAAGAAAAAGAAGAGTTTTAGACGCGGGATAGATTCGAGTTTTTCGAGCTGAAGATACAAATCTATTTCTATTTTCATGATACAATTTAAGGTTGCTGAAATTGAGCTGGATCACTGTACCTTGCTTGTGACTAAAAATGCAAATTGAAGTAATAATAATTAGCCTCGCAAGGGACTCAGTATCAACCCGGTGTTTCATTACTGGGTAGGATTGGTTATAATATTTTTTGAGAAGTTCAATATTTTTATATAAATAACTATATCAATTATGTAATATTCAATAGACATACATTATATATTTATCAATTAACTGAATATCTCTTTCTGAACTCTGCATAATTGTCCTTCTCCATTCACACCCACCATTGAAATGGTGGGCTAAAATCGTTCTATCCCTACGGGATGAATAAATATTTAATTCTTCAAAATTATATTTCTTCTCTGCGTCCTCAGCGTTCTCTGCGGTTAAAAATTCAACGCTGTTGAATTTTCAGTAATAAGACCGAGATATCAGATCGAGATTGTATCCAATGCTAAGGTCACTTAATCTCTATCTCGATCTCAATCTGGTTTAATATTTATATTTTTTCATCCTTCAGGAGTTGATGGTAAGTAACCCCGGTCTTAAATCAGTAAGTGTATCAAGTATGAGTAAGGTTTGCTTCACAAACGTTATTTAATACAAGTATTAAATGCTAATAATACAGAATTAAGTCTCAATCTCTATCTCGATCTTAATAAGGTTTAATATTCATATTTTTCTTTCCTTCAGGAGCTGACGGTAAGTAACCCCGGTCTTAAATCAGTAAGTGTATCAAGTATGAGTAAGGTTTGCTTCACAAACGTTATTTAATACAAGTATTAAATGCTAATAATACAGAATTAAGTCTCAATCTCTATCTCGATC
>JAQVHJ010000003.1:0-4951 GCA_028696285.1 bacterium | reverse complement strand
TTAATAAGGTTTAATATTCATATTTTTCTTTCCTTCAGGAGCTGACGGTAAGTAACCCCGGTCTTAAGACCGGGGTGGAAAATGACAAAACAGAATCTGCGAAGTTCAGAAAAATAATGCGATATTTGAATATCGATGTAATGTTTTACAAAAGTAAAAAGGACAGGGCTGTCCCTGTTTTTTTATACACGCCAATGTTTCTTTTCAAAATCTTCAGAAGGAACCAGCAGATTGATTGGTCCTTGTTCCGGGGCTCTTTCGATCAAGTTCCCGTCGTCCCATAAAAGAATAAAGAATGAAAGACTATGTCCCGGTAATGCCCCTATCTCAGCGAGCGGGATCTTCATTTCGATAATATCTTTTGCAGAAGCAGAATCGTTCATGACCGATTTCTCGAGGTACTGGTCTTCTTCCTTTTTAAATAGTCTGTATTCAAACGGAACTCCTTCAATATTCCTGCATTCCATTTTAATTTTGAAATCATCGGGATTGATAAATACGATTTCAATTCTGCAGTTATTCAATTTAATATTCTTCAATGATTCCCTTGTATCAATTCTCAGGTAAAGGTTCTCCTTATCAAATCCAAAATAGATATAGGTAATGATTGTTTCAGCCCTATGCATAGTTCCGCCTGAATGGCGAACATCAAGGTACCCTGCTTCCAGCCATTCATAATAATCAGAATCTATTCCATCAAGTACCGGCTCTATAAAACCGACCGATTCAAGAATCTGAACCTTCTTATACGAATCTGAAATTGGCTGATAGAGTTTTGACGGAACTTCCTTCCCCAGGAACCTGTAGATATTTGCCAAATGTGTTCTGAAGAGTTCATCAAAATCAGAATCATTTGCGGTTGACTGATCTTCCCCGTACCACCAAGCCCAATCACTGCCCTCTGCAACATAGAATGATTTCCATGCAAGATGTTTATGGTAATCGGAGTAATTCCCGCTTTCCTTTTCCAGAATCCTTGTCAGGTCATCGCGCACCTCACCGAGAAGTTCCCAGGATTTCTTATCTTCATTATGTCCGATCCAAATATAAAAATTGTGATTGATCCAGGAACCTGAAGTAATATGATTCAGTTTCGGCTTCTCCTGGGGCTTATCCATAAATTCACTTACAGTAAGAAGTTCAAATCTCTTATCATCTCTTAGTTTTTCAAAAATCCCCTTAAGGAAATCATATCCGTTATTATCATAATATTCCCAAGCATTCTCCCCGTCCATAATTACAGATAAACCGTATTCATACTTATCATTCGGTATCTTGTCATAAACCTTCTCAAGATACTTCATGAAATTATTCACCGCAATATTCGGTGGGATTTGATGATAATTAAATGAGAAATTATCGGAAAGCTTATGGTCCCTGAAGATTATATTAACCGGCTTCTCACCTATGTCCAAATTAAACGCCCTGTATAAATATTCCGGATTCTCAATCTCGCCCAATGAATTACGTTTAACGCCGTCATTAACACTTCGTGACAGAATCTCTTCATCTGTTGCGATCCATTCAAGTCCGTATTTTGATATTATGGGTATAATATCCTTTGAAACGGAACCTTCTGAAGGCCACATTCCTCGGGGTTTCCTCCCGAATCGTTCCTGGAAGAAACAAAGCGCAGCATTAATATGATAATCAATATCTTCCGGATGACTGAAAGTATTTCGAAGCGGTTCCCAACCAGGCATCTCCACCTTCGCAGAATTCGAATTATATAATAACGGCATGATCGGATGGTAATAAGGCGTTGCAGTCAATTCAACCTGGCCGGAATTCCACAGCTCCTTATATAACGGAAGGACCTTTTCAAGTATCCTGAATTCATGACGGATCATTTCGACCTTTTCCTCTTCAGTGAAATTCTTACCTTTCTTTTTCAGGCTATTTATGAAAGGATTCTCTTTTACAGAAATGGGATCAAACCAGCAAAGATGAAACAGTACCTGCAGATCCAGGAAATCCTGCGGAGTCCAATATTTAATCTTATCAAGCAAAATACCTTTTGAAATGAACCTCCCGCGTTTATCAAGCAATTCCTTATATCTCGGGATAGGATTGATCATTTTATCCCAATTAGCAAAGAAAAAATTCTTCAGGAGGAATAGCTTGTCATCATCACTCAAATCAGTTGCGGGTTTCAACGCGGTTGAAATGAATTTATCGTTTACATTGAAAGATTCCCTTAAGTAAATTTCAATCTGTTCAATCAGCGAAGGAACAAAATTAAATGTGAAATGTTCTTCGGGAAAATCCTTAACCAGTCTTCCAAGGTAATAATAGTCCTTAATTGAATGGAGTATAACCCAGGGAAGCTTGAACTCACCGGTTACCAGGTCAAAATAATACGGCTGATGAAAATGCCAGTAAAATATTATATTTAAGGGTTTCTTTTCCATCTCTTCATTTCCTTTAGTAGTTCTAATTATTCAGGTTAGTTATTCCCGTCCGGTTCTTCCGGATTCTCGGGCTGGTCCGGGGTCTCCGGCACTTCTTCCTCGGGAGTCTCTTCTGGAGTCTCTTCAGAAGGAACGGGTTTCTTGCTGAGCACAGAATCTTTATGAATAGCTAAATACTTCTTCCTCTCGCTTGCAAACTCTTTAATCTCATAATCTTCATATCCGGATATCTTATCAAGAATTGAAACGGCATTATCATAATCACCTAAGGCTTCATAGCAGAAAGACATGTGATATAAAGCATAAGCTGAAGCAATATTATTCGGATAGTTATCATTAACAAATTTAAATCTGTTGATTGCATCTTCATAATTCTTGGAATTCTCAAGTGTCAAACCGTCATTTAACATCGCCATGGGCGCAAGAAAGTGCTTCGGATACTTCTCATACAACAAGTCAAAAGTCTCATGAGCATCTTTATACTCGCCTATATTTAGATATGATTTACCAAGATAGAACATAGCAACAGGTTCTGCGGCGGTCTTTTCCAAGGATGGCATTACATCACGGAAATTTATAATGCAGTCTTTATATTTCTCAACATCGCTGTTGTATTTATAAGTCTGATTAGGATCCGCAAACATCATTGCAGATTTCGTCGGTTCGTAATAATTATTAATAATCTGTCCGGTTTTGAACCAGGCAAGATCTTCCTTCTTTGCAGCCCTGTTCTTAAAGAAGAAAAAAACTGATAGGCCTATTAAAATGATGATGATTCCGGTAATAATATACTGGAAAGTCCTCTTGTCTGACAGCTGAGTAAAAAATTCACTGAAAGTTACTTCAGGGTTCTTATGATGTTCTTTCAATTCAGAATTAGACATTTAATCCTCCGATTAATTTTTATATTTTATAATATTTTAGGATTATAACATAATTTCAAATAACTTGTCAAGATTTTTACAGGTTATATTTTTGTTTTAAATTATTTATAACTTCTTCCTCAACCTCGATAACCTTCTGTACTCCTTTTAAACCGAGTTCAATCAATTCATTCAAATCTGACTTCGTAAACGGATCTCCTTCTGCAGTTCCCTGTATCTCAATGATCTTATTTGATTTTGTGGCGACTAAATTCAAATCTACATCTGCGATTAAATCTTCCTGATACTCAAGATCCAGAAGAAAATTACTGTGAACAATACCAAGGCTGATTGCTCCAAGATTCTCAATAATGGGATTCTCCTTAATCTGCTTCTCGGACAGCATGAACAGAACTGCTTCATAAAACACAATGAACCCGCCTATAATCGATGCGACCCGGGTTCCCCCGTCCGCTTGAAGAACATCACAGTCTATCCAAACAGTTCTTTGCCCGAGATTCTCAAGCTTTGTTACAGCTCTTAAAGAACGTCCTATTAAACGCTGAATCTCCTGGGTTCGCCCATCCAGATTCTTCCGACGGCTTTCCCGGACAGTCCGGGACTGAGTGGAACGGGGAAGCATTGAATATTCCGCAGTTACCCAACCCTTGTTCGTATTCTTGAGATGAGTCGGGACTTTATTTTCAACTGAAGCCGTTACTACTACCTCGGATTTCCCCAACCTGATCAGACAGGACCCTTCCGCATACTTATTTATTCCGGTCTCTATTATTAGTTCTCTGATTTCATCGTTTCTTCGGGTTCTCTTGAACACGCTACTGCTCCTTTGTTTTCTTTGAAAACTCCTCAATATTAATGGTCGTAACAGTTCTAATCGTTATGCCTAAAAATATCTTCGCTATATTATTGAAATTCCTCGGATAATCCGAGACAAAATACGAGACTTTGCCTTTTGTCGTTCTTTCTGAGGAAAGACTGTTCTTCCCTAAATATTCCTTAACGGTCTTTGCTGTTTCAATTGCCGGATCAATCAGAAGGACATTATTTCCCATAATCTCCTGAATAACAGGTTTTAAAATAGGATAATGCGTACACCCAAGTATAAGTGTATCTGCATCGAAGTTCTTTATCGGGCTTAAGTATTCCTGACCGATTAATTTTGTTACTTTATGTTGAAGCATGCCCTCTTCTACTAACGGAACAAATAACGGGCATGCCCTTTGAATTATTCGGAGCTTCTTATCCTTCTCCAATATCTTAAGGTATGCTCCGGATTGAATAGTGGCATAGGTTCCTATAACCCCTATCCTTCCCGAGATTGAACATTCAATTGCAGATATGGCTGAAGGTGAAATCACACCTATGACGGGAACAGAATAATTCTTCCTGAGAAGACCCATTGAATTTGAAGATGCGGAGTTGCAGGCAACAACAATCATCTTTACCTTGTGCGAGAGAAGAAAACGCGCTGCTTCTAAAGCAAATAAGTTAATCGTATCCTTAGATTTCGAACCGTAAGGCAAGCGCGCGGTATCTCCAAAATAAATGAAATTTTCTGAAGGGAGCATTTCTACTAACCGCTTAAGGACGGTGAATCCCCCTACTCCTGAATCGAAAATTCCAATCGGAGAATTCCTGTTAACTCCATGTCCTAAT
>JAQVHJ010000176.1 GCA_028696285.1 bacterium | reverse complement strand
TACCCGTTAAATGATATTTGAAGGCAGAAGCAAATCCTGTTTTAAATTCATCTGAAAAAAAATCAAATTGAAACAGCGACCTTTTATATCCTGAAATTCCCAGGGAAAATTGAAACCGGTAATCAAAATTTTCATCGGAAGAATAGTTAAAATCAAATTTATGAAGGCGGAAAAACATTTTCTTCGGAAACCGGTTATCGTATGATTTCTCGTCGGTTAACTTCTTCTCAGGATCAAGTATAATACTCTTGACAAACTCCTTCTTTTCCAGTTTCACCGCAAGGTCATTTTCAAGATCACTGTTAAAAAATTTTTCTATGATTCTCCTTTTATTTGTAATAATTTCCACTTCTACCGGTTCACGAACACGAGCGCTCCTCCTTATGGTAATATAAAGAATATCTTCCTTCTCATCAACCCAATGCTTTTCAATTGAATAATTAATAGTCTGACATCCGCTCTGCTTCTGCTGAAGGAAGAACCATTTTAATCCGTGTTCCTGGGCAATATAACTGAAGATATCACCTATTCCCTTTCCTGAGAGATAATCATTTACGGTTCTTTCCGCTTCTGAAGAAGAGATGAGATTATTAATTCTCTTCCTTAATATTAATCCCGACGGGTATTTTGTAAAATACAAATAAGGATTCTCACTTACTTCCCTCTCCCATTCCATTCGAAAACTTTCCGAATATACTCCCGAATATGTGGATGTTGAATATGTTGATAAAGAAGAATCAGGTTCAAAAATATTTATTTTATTTATAAATCCCTCGAGATCCGGAACCTCTCCATATCTCTCCGATGCAAAATTTATATATAAATATTCACTTAAAAACTCGGCTTCAATACCGGGCTCAATTCGGGAATCATAATCGGAAAGCCAGAGCTTGAAAAGTTCCCGGGCAATCGCAAGCTCGTGAAATCTGTATAAAGGGGATGGTACCTTTAAAAATAACGGTGAGATCATTAATGTCTGCCGACCAGATTTACAGAGTCCGGAGATCTCCTTTGATTTTAAAACGAGTAATTTGCCTGTTACCTTTTTCCCGGTTGCCTTTTCAAAGAAATCAATAGAAGATTGAATGGTGTGTTTTAAAAAATATCTCTCCTCATTATCAAGGCCTGAATAACTCACATAATAACTGTTAAAAGCTTCATCTTCAACTTTATTCTCAGTTAAAAGCAGAACAGAAAACGGGCCGGACCACTTTTCTAATTTAAGGCCGGCTTCCTGCGGAACTCCCCCAATATATACGTCTCTGAATGAATCTCTGACAGATACTTCAAGGTTAACGGGGAAAAAAAACTTTTCATTCCTGAAAATATCATCACGCAACATAAAAAAGACCGGAAGAAACCATCCCGAACTTATAAAATCGCCTTTTCTATTTGTAAAAAACAATTTTGAATCCTCTGCAATTGAAATGGAATAACTCCATCTATAGGTTCCCGGAGTAAATTTAAAACTGTCCGTGCAAACGTCATGGTACTTCAGAAATTTTTTCTCTTCTTCGTTATTATTGTTTACACTGCTGAAATTGTCAATGGTAATAACAGATGATTTGAACAGCTTCGGCAAATAAAAAAAATATACATCCGCATTCTTAACCTGATCAGGAATAATAATTGTTTCCGAACATTCAATATTGATCATGCCCTTTGTACTATTGGCATTAAAAAAATTTAAATCTATCTTTCTTGTTATAATATTGTCATCGGGAAAAATATATAACGGAATAAAAAGAATAATTATTCCGATTAAAAGTTTAATTTTTCTTAGATATTTTTTCTTGAATGACATCTTTAATTTTATTTTTTAATTCATCTAATCCGGTTTTCTCCAAAGCGGAGATAAAGATAGAATCCGGAACTTCATTTTTGGCATAAATAGTTTCTTCATTCTCATTCACTAAATCCACTTTATTAAAAACAATTATCGAAGGTTTATCAGAACCTGTAATTTTATCAACGATTCTTCTTGACACATGAAATTTCTCAAGCCAATTTCTTTCACTGATATCTATGATATATATGAGGATATCAGAATATTTAATTTCTTCAAGCGTCGATTTGAATGCTTCGAATAACTCTGCGGGAATATCTCTGATAAAACCAACCGTATCAGAAATCAATGCGGTATGCTCATCCGTAAGAAAAACTTTTCTTGTGACGGGTGATAAAGTTGCAAATACCTGGTCTTCAACGATCGCTCCTCCTTTCGTCAATGCATTGATCAATGTTGATTTCCCTGAATTTGTGTAACCGA
This sequence comes from bacterium, assembly GCA_028696285.1. Lineage (GTDB taxonomy): Bacteria > AUK180 > AUK180 > JAQVHJ01 > JAQVHJ01 > JAQVHJ01. The sequence goes on along the minus strand of JAQVHJ010000176.1, from coordinate 3,279 downwards.
TCAATGAAATCAGGACTCTGTCTTCCCGGTGTTTTCTGTAAAGCTCTCGCCTGGTTTCAATCTCTTTCAGCTGACTTTTTAAAAATGAAATTCTCTTCTTGATCCTTCTTCTGTCAATCTCAAGTTTCGTTTCACCGGGCCCTCTTAGAATACCGCTCGCGCCAAGCCTTGATAGAGATGCACCCTTCCCGGTAAGTCGCGGAAGGAGATACTCCAATTGCGCAAGTTCAACTTGAAGTTTTGCTTCCGAACTCCTCGCATGTAATGCAAATATAGCCATTATCAATTCGTTCCGGTCAAGAACCTGGATGGAACGCTTAATTTTCTTTTCAAAATACTGTTCAACATTCTTCTTAATTCCGGCTTTTAACGGCTGGTTGAATATTATTACATCTATCTCCTGCTCAAGAAGGATATTGGAAATTTCAGACAGTTTTCCTTCCCCAACATAGTATGACGAAGAAAAACTCTCTCTGACCTGTGTTACAATCTGCTTCATTTCAATATTAACAACACCGGCCAAAGAAAGAAATTCTGAATTATCTGTTTCAAGATTCAGAATTGACGCAGTGTCATCCTTTAACAGAACTGTAATTCCTATTGCAGGCGTTGTATCTTTCTGCATTAAAATACTGTGCTCCTAAAATAATTTAAATTGATTTTCCGGAAGAATTGCAGCTATTGAATGTTTATAAATCATTACATCTGATTCTCCCGAATCAAGAATGATAACAAAACTGTCAAACCCGATTATCTTCCCTTTAACTGCATCCCCTCCGACAAGAATAATCTTAATAACCGATTCATCCTTTCTTACCTTATTCAGAAAATTATCCTGAAGATTAATCTGATTTCGCGGTTCTTTCATCTATTCCTCCATTTGATTTTATTTTTTTCAAGATATTCAAAACATCTTCCTGAATCTTAAAACTTCTCTCCAGCCAGAAGACATCTGAACCGTATTTCCTGATCCAGGTTAATTGTCTTTTAGCATAATTCCTTGTCCTTTGCGCAATCATTTCTTTCGCTTCTTCAAATTCCATTTCACCATTAAGGAATTTAAATAATTCAAAATACCCGAGAGCTTTCATTGAATTAAGGTTCTCTTCAAATCCGGATTCCTTTAGATGTTTAACCTCATCCAACCAACCATTTTTAAGCATCTCCTCTGTTCTCAGGTTTATCCTTCGGTATATCTCATCCCTTGATGTTGTTAAACCGATAATAATATATTCATACGGTGTTTTAAATCCGGATGATTCCTTCTGAAACTCAGAGAACTTCTTCCCGGTTGTTTTGATTACTTCAAGGGCTCGAATAACTCGTTGAAGATCGTTGCAATGAATCTTTTCGGAATATTCAGGATCAATCTCACTTAAAATATTAAAGAGCGCTTGATTACCCTTTTGTTCAACTAACTTTTTTAATTCTTTTCTGTATTCAAAATCTTCCGTCACTTTTGGTGGAAGGCCTTTTATTAATGTATCAAAATACAATCCGGTTCCACCGACAATGATAATGTTTTTATTCTTTTTCCGGATCTTCTCAATTGTCCTGTCAGCTAAACGCTTAAAATCTCCGGCGGTAAATCTTCTGTCTGGCAATACAAAATTAATCAGATAACACGGTATTCCGCGTAACGTTTCCGGGCCGGGTGATGAGGTTCCGATCTCCATTCCTTTATAGATCTGCATTGAATCTGCTGAGATTAACTCGGCATTTATTTGAAAAGCAAGCTCAACTGCAACTTCTGTCTTTCCGATTCCGGTCGGGCCCATTAGATAGATTAAGGGGTATTTCATCCGCTGACTTGTTCTACTATCGTAGACTTTTCTTCAAGTAATAAATATGTTTTTCTCGTATTGCTTTCTATATCAAGAAAAACATAAATGAACTGGCCCAAAGACATAAATAAGACGAAATATATTGCCCCGGCCAGAAGGGATCCGAAACCCATTCCAATCCCGTATAAAACCCACTGAGCCATTTGCTGACCGGGCTGTCCGCCCATGATCACCCCGTAAATCACACCGCCGGGAAGACCTAAGATTCCGAGAACCAGGAATACCCATGCTAATATTTTATAAAGTGTCGCAACAAACCGAAGAACATTGTATTTTTTCTCCATGGTTATCTCCTTTCTTGACAGTAAATTTTAACTCTTAAGATTAATTGAAATTCTTTCTAATTTTACCGGTTTAAATTCCCTGCAGTCGATATACAATAAAATTCCTTGAAGCTTGACATCATCTTTTGCCACTTCAAATTTATTTAATATCTGAAGAGTAAATCTCTCGAAAATCTCCTGCTCGCGCATACCAATAACGGAGTCATGCGGTCCGGTCATCCCGATATCGGTAATAAAAGCCGTACCATGCTTCAATAACTGTTCATCTGCAGTCTGAACATGGGTATGTGTTCCAACTACTGCTGATACACGGCCGTCAAGATACCTTCCCAATGCTGCTTTCTCAGACGTAGCTTCGGCATGAAAATCAACTATGATAATATCGGCCTTATCCTTTATCTCATTTAAAATCTCATCTGCCTTCCTGAAGGGACAGTCATAGTCTTCTTTAATAAAAACACGCCCGTGAAGATTGACAACCGCATATCTCACTCCATCCTTTTCTCTGAGGGAGATGCCATCTCCCGGAAGGCCGGGAGGAAAATTCGCAGGACGAAGAAGCTTCCCCGGAAACTCTTTAATAAAAGTAAATGTTTCTTTTACCTTGAAAATATGATTCCCTGAAGTAATAACATCAATTCCGTTTTCAAGAAGTTCTTCTGTAATTGATTTTGTAATGCCAATGCCATGAGCAGCATTTTCTCCGTTCCCTATAACATAATCTATATTATAACTATCTTTGATAGATGGGAGAATTGCTTTTATTGCATTACGCCCGGGCTTCCCGACAATATCGCCAATTACTAGAATTACAATCGAGTCTTTCGCCATATTAACCTGCTAATCCAGCTGAATTTGATCTATCACTGCAACAATTACCGAATCGATAGGCATCCGCATATCACCGAGAGCGTCCCTTGCGGAAGAACCTTGAACAGTAACTAATACTAAATCTCCTACTCCTGCCTGAACATTGTCAATCGTTTCAAAAGAAGTACCGTATGGCTTCCCATCTATATCAACGGGCTGAACAACCAATATCTTCCATCCTTCAAATTTCGGTTCCTTCTTTGTGGCAACTACGTTTCCAATTACTTTACAGATAAGCATTTTTTATTTTTCCTTTTTTATGTCCTTGACTATAAAAACCT
>JAQVHJ010000175.1 GCA_028696285.1 bacterium | reverse complement strand
AACTCTCGCAGATTAATTTCTTCGGTATATAAACAGTTCCAATTAACTAAATTTTGGAAAGCTGTCAGGATCTTCTCATTATTCGTTTGAAAAGCTATTTTAAGATTAAATATCTTTGCTTTAAATTGAAAACAGGGCTGATTAAAATTTAGAATTTCAAGAATTTTCTCTTTCATATCCATATAAAAAAAAAGCGGTCAAAAGACCGCTTTTTAATAGTAAACATTAATATAACAGAACTATAAAATTTACACTCTTAAATAAAACACGTAACGATAATTATGCATTTTGGTCTTTTAAATTTCCGGGTGTTAACCTTTTAAAGGTCCGGGTTCTCCACCGCACCGACCCAATGCACAATCCGTTGATACTGCTGTTCCTTCAAGAGCACCGCTTGTATTGGTGATCTTATTCATTCTATTATACTTGATAAGAACCGGCTTCTGATACTTGTTAATATCAGTCATTTAATGACCTCCATTTCACATTTGATCTTGGTTAACCTGCACTTCTGTTTTGCAGGAGTAAAAAAATTGTTATTGAATGTGTAATTTAACCCGGGACAAACTCTGCAGAGTCTCTTCATTGAACAGTTGAAACATTCGGTAAAGTTTTCATCTTTCAATCCTCTGATCCACTTTAATTTCTCTGAGTTGATCCAAATATCCTTCAGAGCCTGTTCCCTTAAATTTCCAACCGGATATCGCAATGTTATACAAGGCAGGACATCCCCGACAGGTGTAATTGCCATGACATTCCTTCCCATTGTACACATTATATCATGGACATTTTTTCCCCTGTCGATATCATCCTGAAATGTATTTCTCCCGCCCATCTCGAACCGAATGTTTTCTATGGTTCGAACCTGGTCTTCATTAAGAAGATGGCCGAGAGGTGTTTCAGAACCTGAATCTGCCCCAAAAATAACATGATCAAATGAGAAAAGGAAGTTATTCTTTTCGGCAAATTCCTTGATTTGAGGAAATTCACTGAAATTCTCCTGCAACACCATGGTTTTTACATGAACATTTAAACCTAAGCGTTTCAGGTTTAAAATTGCTCCCATTGTCTTTGAAAAAGATCCGGGAACTGCCGTAATCTTCTCATGGGTTTCGGGAGTAATTCCATACAGGCTGATATCTATACTCTTGAACTTATAGTTCTTTAAGCGGTTTGCTTTCTCATCATCAATCAAAACCCCGTTAGAAAAAAGGGTTGTGAGAAAACCCAGCTCAAAAACCTTGTCCAGGATTAAAAAGATATCAGGTCGGAGAAAGACTTCTCCTCCTGTTAGAGCCAATTCAATGGTTCCGATATCCTTAAGTTGGTTTAATATATCAAAGAGCTCAGCTGTTGTCAGCTCATTCTTAAATCTGAGATCCCGAAGACAATGAATACAATCAAGATTGCAGCCGGAGGTTAATTCCAAACTGCAATTGACAGGAACTAAGGTCTTATTTATCTTTCTACGCAATACGCTGATATTAAGTTCCTTCATTTCATTTCCTCAGGCATAGCTGTATAATAGTTCATATTCGGATAAAATATCATCCTTTTCGTAAATAGGTAATTTCCGGTAAGAAATCCAGCTGTGCGCTTCAAGATTCCCATGAACCTTCTTGACTCCAATATTGAGTTCAACAGGAAAACCGTAAAGCCGGAATATCCTGTAAAGCACCAGGGACTTCTTTAGACAAGTCGGACGGAAAATCAAATATCCGAATAAAGATGTATAAAGAACTTTATAAACAAAACTGAAAATCTTGTCCCGCAGTTCATTGGAATTGTTCTCAACTCTAAAATCAGCAGGCCGTAAACAGATAACCAACTTCTGAAAGTTGATTCGGCCAAGAACAAGATTTACATAAGTTATTAAGATAATAACCTGCAATGTTAAAAAGAACCTGTTAATAGTCTTCCCGTTCACTCTTCTGTTCCGGGGAATCTTTTTCTAAAAGACCTTCCTTTAATAAATCAGCAATAAGCTCTGCAATATCCTGTTTCAGCTGCTCTGAAGTTACCTGGTCACTGAACATACTCTCCAGCTCAACTTCAACTTCTGAAACGGTCTTTCCCTTCTCAAGCATGGTGAAAATAACCGTACCTATGGGATTTAAGCTATAGTAAATATTCTGGTTTAAATGTAAAAGAACAGCATCTCCGTCAACTTCACGGTAGACTATATCCTTTGGTTTCCTGTATTTTCCACTGATTTCCGGTACAATTTTCTTCATAGCTTACACCATGTTTTTGTAGTATAGCATAAAAATACTTTCCTGTCAAGTATTTTTTCTGCTTTTCTCATTACATTTAATAGAGCAAGTTCCATACCAAAATTAATCATCTCTTCTTACCGTTTTTTATTGATTTTTCTTTGTTTTTTATAAACATACCTGTACATCATTGTTCTTTAGTGTGCAATTTCGGGTTTTATCCCTGCCATTAGTTTACAAACCTCTGGTATTGAGATTGAATCCCTGTCAATCTCTCGGAGGAAAGTGCCTCGGTACATTACAAGAATTTTATCACTCAATTTTAATAGTTCTTCAAGATCTGATGAAATCAGAATTATTCCCACCTCATCTTTTTTGAAGCTGTTTATTATTGAATGGACAAATTCCGTAGCTGAGATATCGAGACCACGTGTCGGGTGATGCGCAATTAATAATGACGGAAGCCTGAACTCAGATTTTCCGACAATCACCTTCTGTTGATTCCCCCCCGATAAACTTCCGAAACTCTGATCAATGGAATCTGCCTTGACATTGAACCGGGATATTATCTCCCTGGTGAAATTATCGCGATTGCTGATATTAATAAAGATACCTTTACTAAATTCATTATAATGGTGCAGCCCTAAAAATACATTCTCCGCAACTGAAAAATCAGAGATTGCCGCCACTTTCAAACGGTCCGCTGGAATTATTGAAAAGCCCTGTGTAATTCTTTCCTTGACTGTATCCTGAATTATGTTCTTCCCGTTTAAAGTGATTTCACCGGAATTCGGATGGGTAATACCCATAAGAACCTCAACCAATTCCTCCTGGCCGTTTCCTTCGACCCCCGCAATCCCGAGAATCTCGCCTTTCTTCAAAGTCAGGTTCACATCATTTAACACATGAATATTGTTCCGGAACAGATTAACCTGTTTTAATTCAAAGAATATCTCTCCCGGGATCATTGGTGAATACCCTATCTTCTCCACCTTCTTCCCGACCATCTCCAGCGCAATCTCTTCACGGGTAATTGAATCCTTTGAATGGGTGGATACTTTCTCACCCGACCTCATAACTGAGATCCGGTCAGATATCGAAAAAATCTCCTTGAGTTTATGGGAAATAAATATTATTGTACTATTCTTCTCTTTTAACCGATTAAATATCTTATATAATCCTTCCACTTCTAAAGGAGTCAAAACCGCTGTCGGTTCATCAAAAATAAAAAACTCCGCTTCCCTGAATAATATTTTCAGGATCTCAACCTGCTGCTTCTCCCCTACAGTCAATTCTGAAACCTTCTTATCCAAAGGAAATGAAAAACCATACTCCTCCTTTAAATCCGTTATCTTTGACCTTGCTGAATCCATGTCCAAAAAAAGACCTTTTTTTATTTCATTTCCCAAGATTATATTTTCTAATGAAGTGAATTCATCTATTAACATGAAATGCTGATGAACAATTCCTATCCCTAAATTTAATGAATCAGCAGGTGACTTGAACTTTACCGGAGACCCATTATAAACGATCTCTCCTGAATCCGGAAGATACAATCCCGTGATCAGGTTCATTAGAGTTGATTTCCCCGCGCCATTTTCCCCTATAATTGAATGGATCTCTCCGGGATTGAATGATAATGAAACATCCTTCACAGCATGGACATTACCAAAATTCTTATTTAGTCCCTTGATCTCCAGAACAGGATTGTTCATTAATTTCTATTTTCCCTTCTCTTGTTCTTCAATGTAATTCGTCACTTTAATCTCACCGGAAATAATTTTTTTCTTTATATCTTCCAATTTATCCTTTGTCTCCTGGTCAATTAAATCCTTATTGTATTCATCCAGGGCATAGCCGACTCCATCATTATTTAATCCGAAATGATGGACTCCTCCGGTAAATTTCCCTTCCTTTAGATCCTTAATAATTTCAAATACCGCAACATCAACCTGCTTTACCATACTTGAAAGGACAAAGCCGGGCTTCATGTAATTTTGATTGGAATCTACCCCTATCGCAAGTTTATTCTTCTCCGCAGCTGCTTCTATTACTCCGCTTCCGGAAGAACCCGCAGCATGATAAATGATATCAATCCCCTGATTAAACAGGGTATTGGCTAATTGCTTCCCCTTTGTTGGATCATGAAATGCGTCGGAAGTGGAACCGATATATTTAATAAAGACTTCTGCATCAGGATTCGTATACTTTACTCCCTCAACAAAACCTACTTCAAATTTATGGATTAATGGAACATCCATACCTCCGATGAAGCCGATCTTTCCTGATGTGGTTTTTAATCCGGCGAGGGCGCCGACAAGAAAACTACCTTCATGCTCTTCAAATACAAGCGAAGCAACATTAGGCGCATCCACGACCTCGTCAACAATCGCAAATTTCTGATCAGGAAATTCCTTCGCAACCTTTTCAATCGCGGGTTTCATTAAGAATCCGACTCCAATCACAAGGTCATATCCTTCTTCTGCAAAAGTTCTTATATAACTCTCGTCTTCAGCCATCTGTTTCGGCTGACCTTCCGTAACCTCAACTCCTAACCGGTCTCGTGCCCAAATCAAACCGCGGTACGCGGAATCATTAAATGATTTATCTCCCCGGCCGCCCACGGAAAGAACAAGGCCTATCTTAAGCTTCTTCCCTTCCTTTTTCTCGGGTCCTGCATTATTCTCTGATGAAGGTGGCTGAGAACAGGAAAACAGATAGAATGTTAACAAAATTAAACCAATAAATGTAAACAACTTTTTCACGTAACAATTCCTCCTGATTATTTTATAGATTTTCATTCACATATATCAATGAATGCTCTAAGGATTGCTTGTCAAAATTTTCAACAGTAATTAATGGAAAAATTTTTTGCCTGTTGAATATTTGAAAAATTTCCTTGAAATCAATATTACCCCAACCTAACGGAAGATGTTCGTCCAATTTACCTTTATTATCATGAATATGCACCTGCCGAATCTCGTTTAAATTCATTGATTGGAGCCAGGTAATAGTTCCTTCTTTACCATACATTACATTAGAATGTCCCAAATCAAGACACCGGAATGTATTGGGAATACTCATTTTAAAATTTAAAAAAATATCGTCAAATAGATTCGTACTTGGTTCAAATACATTTTCAAAACAGAAAATCTTTTCTGAATCGTTTTCTTTTTCCAGAATTTTAAAGGTTTCAATCGACTCCAGTATCCATTTTTCAAGATGCTCTGTCTCTCGAGGAAGAAGAAGGTGAAAAATGAATCTTCTTGAATCTAATTTCTCACCGATATCAATCAGGCGCTTAAGAATCTCGCGCGATTCTTTTAATTCAGCATAATC
>JAQVHJ010000174.1 GCA_028696285.1 bacterium | reverse complement strand
GGGATACATGAAATCTTAAGCAAATTCATTAAAGGAATTTCCTTTAAAAGTCCAAAATATTATGATAATTACCAGTTATTACTACTATAGTAAAAAAAATGGGGAAACTCCTGTGGGGGCTTGTACCTTGACAAATAAAAAATTAGATGTTATAATAAAAAAAAATAGGATGCAGAATGAGAAATTTAATTCCTGAGATAATCCATAATAATTACATGAAACAAAAGGATGCAGGGGAGATTGAAGGTTCTGTTCTTTTCATTGATATTGTAGGATTTACTGAATTAACTGAATCTCTTATTGTAAAGGGGGATATTGGTGCAGAGATTGTTTCAGAAATAATTAATAAGACATTTAAACCATGTATTGAAAAAGTGAATTTATTTTCCGGATTCATTTCGACATTTGCAGGGGATGCAATGACAGCTGTATTGCCCGGGAAATCCGTAATATCTGCAATAATATGTGCAAAAGAGATAATAAAAATATTCAAATCAAATATTTTTAAGATTGATCGGAAAGAAATTATTTTAAAACCAAGGATAGGGATATCCTTTGGAAAAGTTAATTGGAAAATAATAAAAAATGAAATAAGATTTTTATATTGTTTTTACGGTAATGCAGTAAATAAAAGTATAATCTCTGAACAATACTGCCAGCCGGGAGAAATTATTTTTGATGAATCGGTTAAAAAAATGATTTCAGAAAACATTCAATTAATAAAGAAAAAAAAGAATTATTATTCTGCCGGAGAATTGAATGATTCTTTTAAAACATTAAAAAAGAAAAAAAACTCGTATAAATCAAAATACCAGGTATTGGAAAAATTTATTCCTAAGGAGATTATGACTTTAAAAACTTGGGGCGAGTTCAGGAATATAACATCAGTATTCATTTCCTTTTCAAGTAAAGAATTATTCTCAAATTCCGGAGAGATATTCGGTCAATTCATAGGGAAAATTCTCAAGTACACCGAGAAATACGGTGGGTACTTAAATAAGATTAATTTTGGAGATAAGGGGAATGTAATACTTATCCTGTTCGGTGCCCCGAAAGGAATTGAAAATCTGTACCTTCGTTCAGCTGAATTTACTTTTGAAGTGCTGAATAATATTAAGGATATTTCTTTAAAAGCCGGTATTTCATGCGGAGCTTCATACACAGGATTTATCGGCAGCTCAATAAGCAGCGAGTATACTGCTCTTGGCGAGGTGGTTAATCTTTCATCAAGGTATATGTCAATTGCAGCACCGGGTGAAATTTTATTTGATGTAAAAATAAAGAAAGAACTCGAGAATTACTTTTTAATTTCAAAGAAGGGAAGTTTTAGTTTAAAAGGAGTTTCTGGAAGACGAATACTATTTAAATTATCCGGAAAGAAAATTGAAGTTCAGAAGTTGTATTCGGGGAGAATGTTCGGAAGAAAACAAGAATTAAACATCTTAAAGAAGCAAGTTACTTTAATTAAAAGGAATGAGTTTGGGGGTATTGTATATATTGACGGATTTGCCGGTATTGGGAAAAGCCGTTTAACTTCAGAGCTTCTGGGAACATTCCCGAAAGATGAATTTAAAGCATTCTATTTAACCTCAGATGAAGTCGTAAGGGATAGTTTTAACCCGTTTAAATATTTCTTCAGGAAATATTTCAAGCAGGATGATAAACTGGATATGCTGAAGAATAGGGATAAATTTGATGTTGAATTTAATAATCTTATTGAATCTACTAGGGATCATGAGGTCAGGAATGAATTAGAAAGGACAAAAATGTTTCTTGGATCAATTCTATCTCTATCCTGGCCCGGTTCTGATATTGAGAATCTGGATCCGGCAACAAAATTTAAGAATATCGGGTATGCAATCAGGATATTTTTCATCGCGCAAAGCCTGAAAACACCTGTTTTACTTATATTTGAGGATCTGCACTGGATTGATTCCGATTCAGCAAGACTTCTTAATATTATCTGTGAGAATTTAAAATCCAGAAGAATCCTTCTAATAGCAGTTACAAGGCTGAATAATGACGGAAGCCCTTTCAGAATTAAAATCCGCGGGGTCAAGGAACTCACTGTGCAGATTGATAAACTGGATATCGAATCAACGCAGCAGATGATAACCGATCTTACAAAGTACCCGGTTACTGCAAAGCTTCTCAATCTAATCCACGAAAAAGCTTCTGGGAATCCCTTTTATATTGAACAGACTGTTTCATATTTATTGGAATCAGGTAATCTTATCCTGAATCAGAATAATGAATTTGAAATAAAAGGTGATTTCAAAGTGCCGGAAAAAATAAGCATGATCATCATTTCAAGAATAGACCGGCTTTCGGAAAATTTACGGAACTTGATCAAAACTGCATCTATCCTTGGTAGAGAATTTTCCGTGAAACTCCTGTCTGCAATGCTGAAGGGAAGACTTGATTTTTCTGAATTAACCGAGATTGAACAGGAAAACATCTGGCAGGCTTTCACGGAACTGACATATATCTTCAAGCATGCATTAATCCGGGATTCTATTTATCAGATGCAGCTTCATAAGACAAGAAAGGAACTTCATTACATTGCTGCTAAGGCGATTGAGAAAATATTCAAAAATAAACTTGAACAGTATTATTCCGATTTAATTTATCACTATTACAATACAGGGATAAAATCGAAATTAAAATATTATTTAATAAAAGGAAAGAACTATTCTGAAAAGAATTATTTATTCCATGACGCAATTAAATATCTGGATATTTTAATTGAGCTTGAAAAGAATGTTATTAAAAAACTGAATTTTCTCAATGATAAAAGTGTTCATCTTGAGAAAACAGGTGACTGGTCCTCAGCTGAGAAACATTATATTAATTTACTTGAATTATCGGAAAAGCATAAAAATAAAAGAATAACTGCATTAGCTTATTATCATTTGGGAACACTATACGATAAATTGGGAAAAATGGATTTGGCTTTGGAATACCTTGAAAATTCTCTGGAGCTCTACCGGTCATTGAAGGATGAAGACTGTATTATTGTATTAATAAATGCAATCGGGAACCATTATTATTTTACAGGAAACTTCAAGAAATCCGTGGAATTCCTGTTGAATGCGCAGGATAAGCTATTCAAGCTGAAAAAGGAAAAAGGTGCAATCTCAATTGTAACATTGGTAATAACACATATTCATTTAGGAATGATATATTCCATTACCTCTGAATTTAAGAAGGCAGAAAAGCATTTACGTAAAGCTATTCAGATCACAAAGAAGGATAAATTACTGTATTATTACCAGGTATCCCTGTTCCAGATGGGGAACCTGTATTTATATCAGGGTAATTATGGAAAAGCTCTTGAGTACTATGAAATGCGTCTGAAACTGGCGAAACAATACGGAGATAAACAGGGGATTGCATATACACTCGGGAATATGGGGAATATCTTTCAGGCAACTAAACAGTATGATAAGGCACTTGAAGCCTTTAAAAATGTTTTTACGATAAGCGAAGAATTGGGTGATATCAGAAGTATCAGCACGGCTCTCGGGAATATAGGGCTGCTTTACTGTGCTGTCGGGAAACTGAACGAAGCCCTGGACTGCTTTAGAAAAAAATTGAAATTATCAAAACAGCTCCAGAGTAAAGAGAGTTATATCTATACATACAGTGGATTTTCTGAACTGTATTTCATTAAAAATGACCTTAATAGAACGATAAGATTTGGCAATAAATCAATCCTTTTGCGCAGGGAACTTGGGATAAAACAACATATTCCATTCCATTATTTTGACATGGCATTGATTTCATATAAGTTCAATAAATTAAGGCAGGCAAGGAAATATTCAGAAGCTGCAGTGAAATCAGCAAAGGAAATTAATGATCAGGAGACTCTTTTAAAGGCAGAGATTTTATTGGCAAGACTTAATTATAAGAATACCCCTGAAGAAACATTAAGGAAATTGAAGGAAATAATAAAAGACAAAGATAATATCCACAAACAAGCATTCGGTTACTACTTCCTATATGATCTTCTTAAAAAAAATACATATAAAAGGAAAGCCCGGAATGCCTTTGAAAAAATAAATAGTCGCAGTCCCCATCACCGTAATAAAATTATGATAGAATCCTTGGAAAGGTAACAATTACCTTTTTACTTGACAAATCAAATATTTTATGTTAAAATTTACTTGAGAAAAGTGATTTTGGATGTATGAAAAAGAATTGTGTTTTTAAATTAATTGTCATTATAACGTTTATTTGCGTTATACTTACTTCCTGTCATAAGAAACAGGATAAGAACTGGTACTATTGCCGTTATGATAACAGGAATACTTGTTTCTATCCGTTCCCGTCAAAACCTAACGATTTAAATTTCAAAGCAGTCTTTTCTGCTCCCGGTTTTTTCAGGGGATTTGATTTCAGTCTTAAGACCTGTACTCATAAGAAGAAAAATTACATTTTTTTTCTGGAACAATATTCTATGAAATCTATTAACAGTGATTTTGAGATAAGTGAAATATTTGAAGGCCAAAATATTTATGTTAATAAAGATTTAAAACAATTGTATATAACAATGATACGGAAAAATATTTACTCTACAAGTTACTCACAGACCCGGAGCAAGTTAATTGAAACAAGATATGAAATTAAGGATCTTGAATATATTAACTTTCAGGAAAAGAAATTTCTGCTTTATTCACAGTGGAATGAACTGGACGAATTTTCCTCTTCAAACGAAAGACTTTTAACGTTGGCAGATTATGAAACGGGAAAAGAATTCTGGTCTTTTGACATGGCTATTTGGCCATTTATCCATTCAGTCAGGGATTTCCTTTATAACGACGGGGTTCCAGAGATACTTGTGGGGGGGTATGCACCGGCTAATGGTCTTCAGGTAAATGGTCTTGTTGATATTGGTGAGTCATACCTTATGCTATTTGACCTATACGGAAACTTGATTTGGAAGGTTACTTTTGACGGATTCTTCCTTACAACGTACGGCCTGGTTACAAATGATAATAAAATCATCGGGATTGCATCTCAGAGTTACTTTCATGATTACTCCGAATTCGTTTTAATAGATCCGGGAACAGGTAAGATTCTTAAAAGGAAAAGGAACCCGATAGGTATTTTACGACATCCTATCCTTGCGGATTTTACCGGTGATGCATCCGAAGAACTGGTCGTTGCTACGGTAAATGGAGATGTTATCATGTTAGACAGTAATTTTAATGTTATTAAAACAAAAAAAATCTACCCGGACAGAACAGAAGATTTATTTTATCCAATTTACCCCAAAGTGGCAAATGATATTAACGGTGACGGTAAAGTCGAGTTGATTCTGACTAAATATAAGCGTGTTGTCTTGCCGCGTGATTATAAACATGATAAATCGAAAAATTTAGATTTTGAAATTTTAATCCTGAATAATTCCCTTGAAATTATTAAAACAATTCCTGTTGATGAAGAGAAATCTCTTTCATTAATAGTATATGACTTTGATAATGACGGTTTTAACGAAATCATTACAGTCGGGAACCAATTGAATATATGGAAGGTGCAATGAAGAAATATTCC
>JAQVHJ010000173.1 GCA_028696285.1 bacterium | reverse complement strand
ATTGCTATGCCGGCAGAGGCAACAGAGAAAATGACTTCGCAGGCCATCGCGCATCTGGTTATTATCCTGTTTATTCTTGTGGGGAATATTGCATATTTCATGAGCAAGAGAAAAAAGACGGCGGAAGTTTAATATGGAATTTTTACAGAATTTCTTTCATCCCTGGAATTTAGTCGCGGCATTCCTGACATTCTGTATATTTTCATTCCTTTATAAAGATAATCCTTTTTATAAATTTGCAGAACATTTATTTGTCGGGGTATCTCTCGGATATTCAACGTGTATAATTCTCTTCAATGCATTTATACCCAAAGTCGTGAATCCCCTGTTCACGGACTTTTCCGGGCACTGGCATCTTTTGATCGCTGTAATTCTCGGGTTGATGTATTTCTTCCGGTTCATTCCAAAGTACCGGTGGCTTATACGCTTCCCGATGGCTATCCAGATAGGATTCACTGCAGGAATCTCAGTTACCCTGCGTATGGATGCGAGACTTTTTAAGCAGTTGAAATTTACGATCGCGCCCCTTGATAATATCTATACTATTATTGTACTTATCGGGGTTATCTCGGTACTTATCTATTTCCTGTTTACTTTTGAAAGGAAGGGGATTCTCAGGCCTATCGCAAAATTGGGAACGATTTTTCTAATGATCGGTTTCGGAGCAACATTCGGAAATACGGTCATGGCAAGGATTTCCCTTCTGATCGGCAGAATTTCATTCCTGCTCCAGGACTGGCTTCATATATTAAAGTGAGGTAAATAAAAATGGGATTTTTAGAGATCATTCAAGTCGTGGGTATTGGCCTCCTGATTGTTTTGGGATTCATGGTTTTTTATTCAACGATTTTAATGTGGCTCGGGGCAAAGTTTGCACGGATTCCGAAATCAGGTTTCTTCCGGGCATTTTTTACAACAATATTTTCGACAGTAATCTATGTGATTGTTACGGGAATCTTATCATATATCCCCGCTATCGGGACGTTTGCGGGTATATTCATAGGGTTGATCTTTGCAATTCTCGTAATTAAGGGGATGTTTGATACAAACTTCAGCAAGGCGCTTCTGGTCTGGCTATTCCATTTCATTGCATTGATATTAACAATAATAAGTGGAATTGTAATCGTGCCGTTAATGTTATAAAAATTTATCAGGGGTTTATATGATTAATTCATTTGATATCGGAAGTACAACTACAAAACTCATTTCGTTCAGGGAAGAGAATGGGAAGTTAACCGGGATTGAAAACAACGGGAGGACTCCCACAACCGTCGAGCTTCCTGATAATAATGTATCTGTCGGATTGACTAACCTGATTTCGAAGTTCAACCTGTCAATTGACTCGAAGAATACATTCATCACCAGCTCCGCCGGAGGCGGGTTGAAAATACTCGTAGTTGCTTTGACTTCCATTATTTCAGGGTTCTCCGCAGTAAGGGCAACAGACGTTTCCGGGGGGATAGTTCTGGATAAGATTTCAATAGATTCACCTGTGAGTAAGGTTGAGAAGATTCAGAGAATAATCCAGGCATCTCCCGATTTAATCCTGTTTATCGGAGGCCTGGAAGACGGGGAGATTTCAAAGATAGTAGAGCTGTTCTATATACTCTCGTATGCAAAACCGAAAAATTACATTACAACAGAGAAGATACCTTTAATATATGCAGGTAATTCAAAAGCGCACGGGTACCTGAAGGAGATTCTGGAAAAGGATTATGAGATTTTTATTGAAGGTAATATCCGGCCAAGTTTATTGAAGGAGAATATTTCCGAGGTGAAGGCTCTCATACAGGACCTGTTTACGAATCATGTAATGAAGATTGCTCCGGGGTTTGAACATATCAAGGAGTACACTTCAAATCAGATACTCCCGACACCCCTTGCAGTGGAGGAATATCTTAATTACTTTTATAACCGAGAAAAGAAAAACCTGCTCTCAATCGATATCGGCGGGGCAACTACGGATATCTTCTCCATATTTGAAGGGAAGATGAACAGGACCGTCGCAGCAAATCTCGGGATGAGTTTTAATGCAGGAAATATCTATTCAGACTCTGATTCAGAGTTCGTGAATAATTTCTTCGGATATACGGTTGACCTGGAACTGTTCAAGGATTATATCTGGAATAAAAATTGTAACCCGTTCCATGTTCCTAAGAATCCCGACGAAAAGAATGCAGAAATGATTCTCACTTCACTTGCCTTGAAGAAGGCGATGGACCTGCATTTTCAGAAGTACTTCAAGCCGGTTCACATGGCAATCACACTCGACGGGTACAGGGAGGTCGAGGTTCTAAGACAGCTTCAGACTTTTGATAAGATGGATACAGAGCGGGTAATTCTTTCCGGGGGAATCTTTACTGCCCTATCAAAAGAAGATGCAATGAAG
This sequence comes from bacterium, assembly GCA_028696285.1. Lineage (GTDB taxonomy): Bacteria > AUK180 > AUK180 > JAQVHJ01 > JAQVHJ01 > JAQVHJ01. The sequence continues at coordinate 3,222 of JAQVHJ010000173.1, read as the reverse complement.
GTTATCAGTAACGCATTCGGAAATAACGCAGAACTGGAGGTATTCAAGGATAACCTGTTCATTCTCCCGCATCTCGGGAATATTAAACGGAATTCAGACCTCGACTTCAGTGAGATTGAATCGGAAAATATTGAGTTTTGCGGCAACCTCAGAAAATTCAGGAAGAGTCTCAAAGCCAATAAAAACTTAGGGAAGAATTATCTCTTAATCACTCCTGAAAATATTAATGAGTCAGAAATAACTATCTATGAGAAGGGAAAGAAACCGGGGGGATTGAATCTTTCCAATGGATTATTCCTGAATAACATAGATTCTCCCGAACTTAAATCAGGAATATTGAAGATTGAAAATACATTCACGGCATCTGCAGAACTGAACGAGTCATTTATCTTCAGATTTTTCCACGGGTTCCCGTATCAGGTGAAGGTGAAAACAGGAGATAAGATAAAACCACGGACAGTCTTAGCTTCTACCCCGGAGATCATTAATGAAATGAATACAAAAGCGCTTCATGTGAAGGCGGATGAAGAAGTTAAATATTTAATGAAGGAAAAAGAAATATTCACGCATACAAATGTGATCTTTGAAAAGCATCCAACCGATGCATTGAGTTTCAGGGGAAAATCAAGGTTCTCATTTGAATTCAGGGGTGTGATTGAAAAGATAGATTCTGTTAACCATATCATAATTTTTTCAAGAGAGATAGATAACTTCAAAGGATTGAAAACGATTAAGCCGGAACAGTTATTTCCCGATTTAAAAAAGGCCTTTGCAAAGAAATTCAGGAAGGGTTATATAATCTACCGTGACCAGGTAATCTGTAAAAGTGAATCGGGTGAATTTAAATCCCCGTATTCCGGGAAGATAACAGAGTTCAATGAAAAGACCGGAGAGATTATTCTCAGTCCCGTGTATCAATATGATGATATTATCTGTTATCCTCAAGGGGAAGTGGTCGGGATTACGCCGAACAGGATAGATGTAAAGGTTATGGGTAAAGTAATTATTGGTAAGATCGGGGTAGGAAAACCCGCTTTCGGAACTGCAGTGCCAATGACCGGGAACTTGAAAGGGAAACCGGAAGAAACAATTGTCGTGATAAATAAAGATGCAGAAATTACCGACTTGAAAAAAATGATTCGGAATGGATTCTTAAAATTTATCTTTCCCGAGATCACGTACTCAATCTTCGAATCAATAAAAACAGAAGAAGGTATCTCCGCAATAGTCCTCGAAGGATTCGGTATCACAGAACGGGAATCGGAATACTTAAAACAAATGTACGGAAATGAGATATACCTCAATCCCCTCACTCAACTACGCGCAGGAATCATACGCCCCGCAATCGTCATCACAAAATAAACCCCCTGTCAGCAAAGTATAAATACGTGATTCGTTATTCGAAAGAGAGTCATTGCGTTATCGAGACGCAGTCGAGATCTAGCAAGCGAAGCGATGCGTCAGGGAGGTCATGTAAATGACCGACCGTGGCAATCCATTATTGTATCACAAACATTCGATACGCATCGTAGGGGCGAACGGTGTTCGCCCGTATCATTTGAACATAATACATCGTCAGGTTAAAATACAAAAAGCGGTAAACGGTGAACGGTGAACGGTAAACGGTAAGATTTGTATTACAAACATTCGATACCTATCGTAGGGGCGAACGGCGTTCGCCCGTATCATTTGAACATAATACATCGTCAAGTTAAAATACAAAAAGCGGTAAACGGTAAATGTGATTCGTGATCCGTGATTCGAAAAACAAAGAGAGATTGCTTCCTCAGATTCTTTGAACCTTCGTCGCAATGACAAATGACGTTATTTGGTTTTCGGATGTTATAATGTCATTGCGAGAGAGGTCATGTAAATGACCGACCGTGGCAATCTATTGTTGTATTACAAACATTCGATACACATCGTAGGGGCGAACGGCGTTCGCCCGTATTGTATGAACTCAATACATCGTCAGGTTAAAATACAAAAAGCGGTAAGCGGTGAACGGTAAACGGTAAGATTTGTATCACAAACATTCGATACACATCGTAGGGGCGAACGGCGTTCGCCCGTATTGTATGAACACAATACATCGTCAGATTAAAAGACGTTATTCGTGATCCGTGAATAGATAAAAACTACCATTATCACTTTCCATCCTCCACCCTCCACTCCCCACTATGATAAAAATGAAAGAACCGTCCCTGTTTTTTTGAGGGGGGGGGCGGGAAACGCATGTTTTATTCTAAATAATGATAAAATTCTTGACATTGATTTTTTTTTATGCTATAATTCTTTAGTTTTTATAATTAATATATATAAATTCTTAGGAGATGCCGATGAAGAGACGTAGATTTTTATTGCTTTTCCTGGCATTCTGTTTTATCCTTCTATTGTTCCCTTCTATTGTATTTGCTGGGAATGGCGAGGCGACGACAGAATCCACAGCGACTGAGAGTCCGGGCTCGCCTGAAGGAGAGGTTCCCTCAGCTTCAGACACCCCTCCCGTCCCGGTTGCGGACAAACCCCCCGCTCCTGTTGAATACCTGGAAATTACTAATATAGCCACTGACGATGGTCAGGGAGTAAGTTTCCTCTTTGTCAATTCGACCGATGACTGGGCGCCGAAGGACCAGCCCGGGGCAGGAGAGAGGGACGTATTCAAATATGAAGTTATATTTGAAAGGGTAGAGAACAAGACCTTTTTAAAGCATATTGACCGGATGATCCGGAAGATAGGCAAGTACAAGAACAACAAGGAGATGTTCGGGGATAAATACGATTCTTTTGTTGCATTCATGGATTTTCTCCCGTACTTAAAAGTACTTCTAATAAATATAGACGGTTCCCGCCGGTTACTTACAGCAGAAGAGGTTGATACCGTAAATACTTACATATCCGATTTAAAGTTTGTAATGAAGCAGAACAAGCTATCCCGGAAATATTACCGTGAATCTGACGCCGTTCTCAATCAATTCGAGATCTTTGAAACAGATTTTGGTGAGTTTTACATTCCTTATTCCTGGGTTCAGAAGAACTGGATCAAGAATATTGAAGACGGCCGTGCCTTAGCAGCTGCATTTGAATGTGAGCGTGCTGAGAAGGTTCATAACATCTTTGTTGAATTGAGCCGTGAGATAGGTTTAGATACGGATAATTCCACGCTTGACCTTGTGAAGGCATTACCGAGTCTATTAGATCTGAGAGTTAAGATGGAGGAGC
>JAQVHJ010000172.1 GCA_028696285.1 bacterium | reverse complement strand
AGAAACTGCCCAAGGAAAAGATCATTGTTATCAGATATAATGATAATCTAATTGGTCTTTTAATAGATGATGTAAGAAAATTAGTCGAGTTTGAAAATGAGCAAATAATTAAAGTAAAACACTCATTCGGACTCCCGCAAAATTTCTTCGAAGGGAAAATAGTAATTGACGGGAAGGAAATCTTTATTTTAGATATCTACAATCTTCTGGCGTTTGAAGGAGAGCTCAAGTTTCAAAAGGATTCAGCAGTAAAAGAAGAAGTTTCAAGGGAGGTTTCCAAAATAAAGAAAAAGAAATCACCTTCAAGTACGAAGGGAAAGGAAAAAAGCTAATGTTTATCCACCTCCACAATCATTTTAAAGGTTCATTCTTTGACAGTATAATTGATGACAGGGGGGCATTTAAAAAGGTTAAAGAGGACAATAATCCAGCCATTTCCATAACAGACCATGGCCAGATGAACTATGTCGTAAAGTTTGCTAAAAATGCCCAAGATTTTGGGATTAAACCAATTATCGGGCAGGAATTTTATTTTGTAAGGGATGCAAGGGAGACAATTGCCAAGAAGGATAATTTCCGGAATCATCTCGTATTATTGGCAAAAAATGATGTTGGATTTCAGAATTTAGTCAGATTGAATAATTATTCCTGGATGAATAATTACTTTCAAAGAACTCCTTCAAGCGCACTAAGGGGTTTACTGGACTGGGAACTGCTTAATAAATATCATGACGGATTGATCTGTTTGACAGGTTGTTTTTTCGGTTCACTACCTTATACGGTTCTGAACGGGAATAATAATTCAATTAATACTGAATTTCACAAATATAAGGATATTTTTGGAGATGACCTGTATCTTGAAATGGGCTGGCATAATATCCCGGAGGAGAAGATCTCAAATGAAGGGCTAATGAAACTATGTAAGGTTTATAACCAAAAAGGGGTAATTACACAGGATTCACACTATCTTAATAAAGAGGATTGGGAGGTTCAGGATGTCCTGATTAATACAAGATTCGGATATTCTTCTGATTTCCACTTCAAATCAAGGGAATATCACTTAAAAACCGAAGATGAAATGCTGAAATTAGGGTTTTCAGAGGAATATTACCTGTCAACAAATGAAATAAATGAAAAAATTGAACTTGATCTCCTTAAATATTATAAGAAAAGAAAGGATTTGTTTGAGAGGGTAGTGGAGACCGGGGAAGAGGGGGATAAGTTCAAAGAGGATATTCTCCCCGCTTCTAACTGGATTTCTTTGACTACAAAGGAAGCTTTGAAAAGAACAAATTTCGTTTTGGGATATTCAGATAACCTTATAAAAAAAATCCTTGATGCAATTCCTCTTCCTGATAAAAGTATTAAGGAAAATATTGAACTGTCTCAGGAAGTGATGGATTTTTCAAATACATATAAAAAATTATTTTCTATCGCATTAACTTTACAGGATTTTTACATAGATTTTAAAGTAAATAGAAATTTTAGATTAAGATCAAAATCAGATGAAGTTATCCTGGATCATTTCCCTTTAGTCAGGATTCAGGATTATAATGGGCTTTTACTGCAATACGACAGTGAAACCCTTGAGCTATTGGGATATTAATTAAAATATCTTAAAGTGTTACTTTAAGTTCTATAATAAAAGTTCTAAAATAGAAATGACTCTTAAAGTGTTACTTTAAGCTTTAATAGTGAAAATAAGGAGTTTAGGAATGAATGTACCGGGATTTGAACCTAACAGTATGATGATTTTCCAATTCGTTTTTGGAATTTTATTCAATTTACTGATAATCGGTATTCTCGTTTGGGGAATAATTAAAACAAGAAATGTTGGTTTTACAATTCTCTCTATCTATGCCTTTTTTAATCTGTTAAGAAGCATTTCTTCATTTGTATTGACCCTTTTAATGTATTCATCCGGTGGTTCAGCGATGGAAGTTTATAGAATCATGGGAATCTTTAGTACAGTCTCAAGTGTCTTCTTAGGAATAATATTAATACTGGGACTTGGTTTTTTAATAATGAAATATCCTTCCCGGGAAATTTAAATCACCTGGTAACTGATGTTTAAACCTTAAGTCTCTCTGCCACTTCAACCCCGCATTTATTTCCTGCCTTCCGCAGGCTGAAGTAAACATAATATATATTATCGGACATTGTTGAAATGGCAAAATGGATTGAAGTAACACTTTAAGGTATGATTGTACTTGAACCAATTGTCGGGATAATTTAAATATTTACTATTTGTTTTTATTTTAAATTTAATTTGTTTAATTATTAATTTAGTTTAAAAAATTTTTATTTGGCTTATAATTAAAAGTATCCCCTTTTAACTCCAAGCGATTAAATTAATATTTCCGGAACTTTTGATTTTTATAAAAGATATGTTTACGATTTAATACGTATGAATTTAGTAATTACAATTTAGTTACTTGCCCATCGAAATAAAACAGTTCAAACAAACCGTTCGATTTTACTCTTAGTCCTTTTATATTTTTTCTTGAAACCAAAGTTTCTGAAATAGTAAACAAAGGAATATGAATATAATCTCTTGTTAAAGCTTGTCTTACGGCATCCTTATAGAAAATAGCCCTGAAAGACTGTTCCGACTTACTTCTTGCCTTTAACAGAGAGATATTTACAGAAAAATTATCATATTTACAATCATTTTGTGGAGATTTTCCGTGGAGCAGGGAGTACGCGTAAAAATCTGGGTCAGGTTTATCAATCCAGGCAGAAAAGAAGATACCCACCTCTCCTTTTTGAGTCTTTTCATCAAGAGTCTCCCAGGGAAGGCTGTATGATTCCATTACATAACCGGTATTTTTTTTGAATAAATCTGCAATTGTTGCAACAAACTCTTCACGGTGCGGATCATTAACGCAGTAGATCGTCGGCCTGAATGAATCATTGATAATTTTCTCCGATTTGAGCTCATTCAATAATTTAACAGATTTTTCCGGATTAAATTCGAGAACTTTCGATTTAAGGTATTCAAGGTCATCCGGCCATAAAACATCGGGAATAATTGAATAAACCCTGTTAATTCCATAAGTACCGAACTTTTCCCCTATCAGTTCATCCCAATTAATTGAGTGATAGAAAGCTTTTCTGAACCTGACATCCTTATAAACAGGTGTTTTACATGAAAACCCTAAATAATAATAAGAAAGTCCTTTCGTTTCATTAATATTGATATTTTTTTCATTCATTAGTTTCTCCAGAAGCGGCGAATCAACTTCCAGTGCAATATCAATATCACCTTCCTTTACACGGGCTAACCTTTCATTATCGTCATCAAATGGAATAAAAAAGATCTTTGAGAAATTCGGTTTACCTGCCCAATAATTTTCGTTTTTTTCCAGAACCACTTCCTTCCCCGGTTCCCAGCTTTTAAATATGTATGGTCCGCTGCCCACCGGATTCTTTTTAAAAGACTCATCCCCTACCCTTGCGATATATGTTTTCGGTACAATCTGCCTGAAAATTGTATATAAAAACGGGGGGTATTGATATTTTAAGTGGAAACGAATCTTGTTTTCATCTATAATCTCAATATATTTAATTGAATTGATCTCATCACTCAGCGGGGAATTTAATGAAGGTGATTTAATCCTGTCAAATGTAAATTTTATATCCTCGACAGTTAACGGGTCACCATTATGGAATTTAATACCCGTTTTTACCTTGAACTCATAATCAAGTTCTCCCGGTGATACATCCCAGCTTTCCGCAATCCAGGGAATCGGCTTCAAAGAATCATCAAGTCTGATAAAATAGTCGAATATTTGATTAATAATTGCTTCCGATACATAGTGATTAGAAATCCCGGGATCCAACTCAATCGGGTCTGAATCCTGGCCAATTACGAGTATTTTTTTATCTTTAACCGGATATCTTTCCATAAAACCTTAACAGATTCTTTTTTAAGATTCAATCTCGAAAAGTTCTTCAGAAAACGCTGTAAGGTCCTTATATAAAAAGAATGCAGCATTCTTATCATTGAATTTATACTTATCAAATTCAATGAAAAACTGATTGATATTCGATACGTAGTATTTATTATCGAATTCCCAGATAATCACTAAAAATTTATCTTCCTTTTCGAATTCTTTTACTATCTTTGCTTTGTCCTTTGAAAACGCAGCGATGGCTGACTTTAACAAGTCATGGTTGGATTCCTTCTTCTCGTTCGGTTTCAGAAGATTCCCCTTAATAATTTCAATTATTTCTTCATATTTTCCCATAAAAATCCTCCTAAGTACTTGACATTTTCTCTTTTTTATGTTATAATTCAAAAATTATAATATTAACAACAATATGTTGGAGGAAGTTAAATGCCGCAACACAAATCAGCGAAGAAAAGAGTAAAGCAGAATGCTAAGAAGAATCTCATCAACCGCATGACCAAGTCCAGGATCAAGACATTCGAAAAGAAGTTAATCAGCGCAATCGGCGACCAGAATGAGACAGAATCCGAGAAACTTCTCAGAGAAACTATTCATTACATTGATACTGCTGCTACTCATAAAGTAATCCACAAGAATAAAGCTGATAGAAAGAAAGCCCGGCTTACCAAGAAAGTCAACGAACTTTCAAAGTCTAAGCAAGCTTAATTTTTCTATGCTGACTTGAATTTCAAGTAATTGCTGACAAAGAACATTTCCAATAAAAAGAGCGAATATTTCCTGTTGAATTTTGCATTCAAATCCAATTCTTTTAATTGCTTAACCATCTCCATGAGATTCTCCGCCTTAAATCTTTTCGTATAGATCAAATCCTTTTTCAGAAAGAATTTCGGAATACCGGTCTGCTCCTGAATCTCATCAAGCGACATATTATTTGCTAAACAACTTTTAATATAGATTAATCTTTTTAAATAATAAAAGAAGCTTCCGAGGAATCTCTCCGGAGCTTCATTCTCCAGTTCAAATTTATTCCTGAGGATATCCAGGAAATTTTCCAGGTCACCTTTAAGAAAATACTCAACTGATTTAATGGAATCTTCAGTCCTGGTTGAAATAAACAGGGCTTCAACATCTTCCTTCTCAATCTTATTCTTATCTCCAATAAAGATGACAAGTTCCTTCACGGCATTACCTAAATCTTCTATACTCTCCCCTTTTAAAATAACCATGAGATCTATTGCATCGGATGAAATATTTTTATTCAGTGATTTTGTTATTCTTGAAACCTCTCCTGCGATCTGGTTAGAATAGGGATTTACAAAAGATTCATAAAATTGTTTCCCTTTCTTAACTGCCTTGATTATTTTCAAATTTTCCGAGATTTTCTTTGCAGTTTTTATTATGAGTTTTATCTCAGGATACGGCTTCTCTGCAAAACTCAGTATTAAATCGATGACAGGGTTCCCCGAATTCTTTTCATCTGAATCATCATCCGATTCTAAGGCAGAGCTTGTTTTCTGGAGCGGGTTGAATTGAGTAAGAATGATAAGCTTGATATTTCCCATCGGATATTGTTTTAATGCTGATTCAAAGTTTTCAGGGTTAACCGTATTGAAATCAAAATTGAAGTAATCAAATTCCTTCATGGTCATGATCTCAAAGAAGTACTTTCTTATCTTCTCCATTGTTTCCTGTTTTGAAAATTCCTCATCGCCATTAAGGAAGAATAATGAGAAATCCTCAAATTCTGACTTTTTCATTTATTAATTCC
>JAQVHJ010000171.1 GCA_028696285.1 bacterium | reverse complement strand
CCTTTTGCCGGAGCACTGATAATAACTTTTTTTGCGCCGCCTTTCAAGTGTAGCCCGGCATCAGCTGCCGATCTGAATAGTCCGGTCGATTCTAAGATAATCTCTGCCCCTAATTCACCCCATTTTAACTTGGATGGGTCTCTCTCGGCAAAGATTCTCGTTTCTTCCCCGCCAACTACAATAGAATCCTTCGTATGTGAAACTTCGAGCGGGAATACACCATGAACTGAATCATATTTAAGTAAATGCGCCAACAAGTCAGTTGACATTAAATCATTGATCCCGACAATATCAAAATATTTTTTGAATTCACTGTTTGTAATCAATCTCTTGAAAACAAGCCTTCCTATTCTTCCAAATCCATTGATTCCAATTTTAATTGCCATAGAAATTCCTCCTTGATTAAAAAAGCGCCTTATGGAAAAGGCGCCTTTTTTTATTTTATTTTTGAAACCTTTTCATTTAAAATGTAAAGCTCATTGAATAACGGTGAGTTTGACCCAAATCACCGAAATCTACAAATGAATAATTAATTCCAATCCGAGCCATCTCTATTCTTTCGACTGTGCCCTTTATTTTTCGTGTCTTTGTGAACTTAACGATAACACCGCAACCTGCGGTTAATGAGCCAAGGTCCGTGTTCTTATATCCCAATCTAAGACTGAATAAATCTCTAAATACATATTCTCCGCCGAGACCTACGTTAATATCTTCGTCATTGAATTTAATTATATCTGATGCAACAACAAGCCTGTTCAATTCGTTGTTCATGAAATAGTATGAAACACCAAATCTCATTGATTGCGGAATCTGTTCCTCTTCCTCAATAAACTTTAAGGAGCCGCCCATATTTTGGACAGCAAGACCTAAGCGGAAATTCTCGTTCAATTTAAAGATTAATCCAAGGTCCCCGCATACGGTAAAATCTTTATATTCTTCAAGAGACTCCCGGATATATTTGAGATTTACACCTAAGTAAAAGAGATCTCTTTGATTATAAACAAATCTGCGTGAGTAATTAAAGATAAAGAAATTATCGCTCGCATTGAATTCATCCTGAGTTGCACCGTATAAATTGTTTATAATCTCTCCGTTGATATCAACAGTTTCAATGGATGTTACGAGCATTGGCGGAGTGTTTAATGCCCCCAAACCAATACCGAAATAATCATACTCACCGATAGGAAATGATGCGGCGAAATATTCATATTTAATCTTTGCAACATAACCTACATATCCTCCTACCATCTGCGCCTTATTAACCTGAGCGGTTCCTGCGGGGTTCCAGAACAATGCGGAACCGTCATCAGCTAAACCGGTAAATGCCCCGCCCATAGCTTCTGCGCGAGGGCCGATAGGAATTTTAAGAAATTGCGCTGAAGTTCCTCCGGTTGTAACTGCAAAAGCCGGAACTGAAAGGGCAATTAAACTTAGTGTTAAGATTATGGTTAAAATCCGTTTCATTGGATTACTCCTCCTTTAATTTATATTAAATGATTATCGGATAATTACTAAACGACCGGTTTTCTTATCTCCTGCGGGATTGGTTGCAACCCAGAGATAAAGGCCGGAAGCTACTTCTTCTCCGTCTTCATTGGTCAGATTCCACATGCAGGAACCCGGACCATACATACTTGCAGTAGAAGGAGTATGTGTTAATGTTTTTATTAAAGACCCTGACAAGGTATAAATATTTATCTCTGCCTCATCTGTCAATCTTGCAAAGATTATATAATTTACGTTTGAGATCCCCTTCTTATAAGGATTCGGCGCAACAATTACACCTTCAAGATCCTTCGATACACGAACAGAGGTTATTACAGCTGCATAATTTGAACTGTAACTTTCTTTATTCTGGATTTTATCAAAGGCCGTAACATAATAGAAGTATTTCTGGTTATCTTCTATTTTCTTGTCAACATATCTGTTCGGATGCGTTGAACTTGCAAGAGTAGCGCCTATTAGCGTCCATGTAGAAGAGTTTTTCGGAGGCATGCTCCCGTCAGGATTAGCTTTTGTCCTGTAAACATTATATTTAAATATATTCGGGTCTGTTGATAATGTCCAGGCCAATCTGACGATTTGATCACCCATTGTTGCTGTCAAGTTCAACGGTGAGCCCGGCATCATTACTATCGGTGTTGCATCCGCTGTCGCGGTTAACCCGCTAAAGTCCGTAAGGGTAACCTGGAAGTAATATGTTGTTCCGGTATCTAATTCTCCTACCAGTAAATGGCTTGTTGAGAAATTATATGTATTAGATAAACTGAACCCTTCCGGAGCCAGATTATAATCTGCTCTATATGTATTCGGCCTGTATGTTGAGCCGTCATTTAAGATCATTAAAGGAGCAGTATCTCCGTCAAGACCTGCAGTATCATAAATATCAATGATCCGTGTTGAAGTAAGAATTGTAGCGACAGGAATATTGACCAGACTGCTTGCATCTGCTCCCGGATTCGAACGGTAGATATTATACTGCATGATATCCTGGTCTTTAGTATTTGCTTCTGACCAGACTAACAAAACATCTGAACCGTCTGAAGTATTGGGAAGAAGATTAACCGATAATGCCGGCGTTTCGGGATAGGTGTCAATATTCATTATTAACGCTTTACTTGAATTTGCGAAAGTATTGTTGTCCCAATTCGGACCAATCGCAGATACCCACAACTGAACCGATTCTCCCGCGGTATAATCAACTCCCTCCGTTAATTTAAACCCGCTGAAAGTCGCTATCGTCGGCTTATATAAACTGTTTGAATAATAACTATATAATTCTGTCGGGAAAATTCCGGAATATATTTCAATGAAAATATCCCAATCTATTGTCATATAAACATTATAACCCGAATTATTCGCATATTCTCCTGTAATGTTTCCGTCTAAGGCCCAGAAATATGTGGCTTCTGTAACTTTCGTTACTGTATTGTATTTTTCATAAGGAACACCTTCCTGTACAGGTGCATTTACAGGAATAGCATCCGTCAGGTTATTTTTAACCATGCTGTCGTAATAGATTTGGGCACTGATCATCTGGTTTGTCATATCTTCCTTTGAATAAACATTTCCCCCGACTGCAAAGGCAATTACCTTCACTTCTCCGGAAGCCAAGTCAAAAGGTCCTATTGAAGCAACAATTTCATAATCTCCGGATCTTTTTGTATTTCCATCAAATTCACTATTAGACATGTAGTTATAACATTCATACGTATTGAGAACCATCTGGTTCCCGGCAAAGATCATTGGAAATCCGTTTCCTAACCAGGGATCCAAGTCATAAATTAATTTATCATTGCCTGAAACCGTACCTCCAAGATATGAGGTTGAAATATATTGCGGAGCAACTTCAAGAATATTAAAAGAAGCTAAATCATCAGTTAAACATTTAACTCCAAAATAAAGGGGGCTTGAAATCCCCAATTCAAAATCATACATGTAACCGACTTCATAATCTGAATCAAATCCGGCCCAGTCATTCTTCTCTTTATATCCGGAAGTTGCATCAGATACATAAAGATCTGTAACTCCTGCGACAGATTCTGCAAGTGTCCAATCCATGTTAATATCATAATCCATGACTTGTCCGAAATATAAACCGGTATAATTATTTGCCGTATCATTTTTAATAATATAAACTTGAACCATAAAATTATCGTTATAATCATTAAATGTTCTGAAGTCAATCGTTAAATCAGTATTCCAACCTCTAACCTTCATTAATGTTTCATATCCGCCTGAGGCAATTATGGGTGACGTGTAATACAATTCATCCCAAACCAAATATTCCATTTCAAATGTATTTCCGTCAATAAAACAATAATCCCCACCATAATCTAATGTGGTGCCATTACCTATCCACACACTCCCATAATATAAATGGTCGTCATTGATTGGATCCCATGTTGCAATATCACACATTGTAAATGTATAAAATCCACCCATGTAGTTTGGTGTCATAATCCCTGAATGGGCTTCATATCCTAACCCCATTGATTCTGTCCAAAAGTAACCTGCGGACATTTCATCCGGGGCAAGATATACTCCTTGAACGGATGTCAAACCAAAGATAAAAAATGTAATTAATAAAAAAGCGGCCATAAAAGTCCTTTTCATCTAGACCTCCTGTTTAAATTGAAGTTAAAGACATTAAGTTAAGTTGTATTATAGCATATCTTATTATATAGTGTCAAGTAATTTTTTATATATTATTCTATATAAATTATAGTAAATCTCAAATATAAATATCTGTTTTTACCTTGCTATTACTGCAACTTTTATTTTTCTTGCCCCGGCACGCTTTAAAATCCGGGAGATTTCCCCGGCGGTAGCGCCGGTTGTATAAATATCGTCGAACAATACGATGTTTTTACCTTTTACTGTTTCTTCCGATGTAACATGGAAGGCTCCACGAATATTCGCACGGCGCGCAGTAATTTTAAGGTTCTTCTGAAATTCCGTTTCACGTACGCGCTTTATCACCCTCTCCTCGATTTTTAATCCGTGTAATCGAAATTTGAGATGTTTTAATATTAAATATACCTGATTATACCCGCGGAAATTCAACCGTTTATCACTCAAGGGAACGGGGATAAACAGCTCTCCGTCTGAAATAAAGTCAAGGAATCTCTCGTCAAGCATGAGGAGTTCGGCAAAAATCTCTGAAAGATCCGAGCGGTTGCGGAATTTATACGTAATTAATAGGTCTTTTAACTTCCCCTTGTATGGACCGAAAACATACAGTTCAGAATAATGAAACCGCTTTCTACTGCAGATTCCGCAGATATAATTATCTGCAGAGGGAGTATAATCCCTTACTGGTTTACCGCACTTGCTGCAGGTTATTATTTCTTCAAATGTCTCAATTGAATCAAGGCACAGGGAGCAGACCGTCTGCTCAGAAAATGACAGACCCTTTCCGCAGCAGGCGCAATACCTGTTAAATAAAAATGCTAAAAATTCTTTAAATATCAAGTTGGAGCAAAAAATTTAATCTTGACAGTTGTCCCCTGATAAGGCTCACTGAAAATTTCAATCTGAGCGTTATGGTCGGATATAATTTTATCCACGATCGCGAGGCCGAGCCCCATTCCCTTTTCTTTTGAAGAGAAGTACGGAAGGAAGATCTTTTCCAATTCCTCTTTCTCCATTCCTTTTCCATCATCTTGAACCTGAAGCAAAACAAAATTTCCATCAGAAAAAAATTCCGTTGAAATCTTTATTGTCCCCTTCTTTAAAAATGATTCTATTGCATTGTCTATAATATTTTTCATTGCGCGCTTTATCTGCATTTTATCGAGCAGGAGCGGCGGAAGGTTATCTGAATACTCTTCTATTATCTTCAAATTTTCCTGGGTTCTGTAAAGATCTGATACCTCCGTTATTATTTCATTCAGATTTAATTCTTGTAATTTCGGTTCTGGTAACCTGGCAAATGAATTGAAATGGTCAACGAGCGCTTTAATGTTATCTACTTCCTGGATGATTGTTGAATAAGACCTGTTTAAAATTTCTCCAAAGTCATCTGCGCCTTCATTATATTTCTTTAATACTCTTTGTGCTGATAATTTTATCGGGGTGAGGGGATTCTTTATCTCGTGCGCCAATTGCGTTGCGACATCGCGCCAAACCTCTTTCTTCTGAATATGAATTATATGCGTAATGTCATCGAACACTATCAGGAAGCCACCGTGGAGTGATTCTATTCCAAGAGTTAT
>JAQVHJ010000170.1 GCA_028696285.1 bacterium | reverse complement strand
AGGTCAGTTCATATAAAATGACAAAGAAGAGAATTTTCAGAATGGCTCCACTTCACCATCACTTTGAGCTGCAGGGTATTCCTGAGCCGAAGATAGTTATGCGTTTCTGGATCATTGCATTGATCCTCAGTTTAATAGCAATTGCTACATTAAAATTAAGGTAGTTAAAATATGTCATTCAGCAAAACCGGATTTTCCGGGAGAAAAGTTTTGGTTATGGGCGCTGCGAGGTCAGGGCTCGGGGCTGCAGAACTGCTCCTGAACTCCGGGGCATTAGTCACACTGACAGACCTGAAACCGGAAGAAAAGCTTGGTGACGGATTGAGCCGGGTAAAAGAGCATAAGAACCTTACACTGCATTTGGGAAGGCATATCCCTGTTGATTTCACGGAGAATGAAATCATTGTAATCAGTCCCGGGGTCCCTTCTGACCATGAACTTATAAAGAATGCAAAGATTTACGGTTCTAAGGTAATCAGTGAGATTGAACTGGCATATCATTTCTTTACAGGGAAGATTATCGGGATAACCGGAACAAACGGGAAGACAACTTCCACCACGTTAACCGGTGAAATATTCAAGGGCGCAGAAGGGATTACTTCTGCAGTTTCCGGGAATATCGGATTCCCCATAACCTCAGCTGTGCTTGAAAACCCGAAACTTGATTATATGATCACGGAGATCTCAAGTTTTCAGCTGGAGAATATATTTGATTTCAAGGTAATCGCGGGAACCGTTCTTAATATTGATCCTGATCATATGGACAGGTACAAAACAGTGGAAGAATATGCGGAGACAAAAGCAAGAATATTCAACTCCCAGGATGAGAATGACTGGATAGTACTAAATTTAGATGACCGGTTCCATGAAACATTTAAAGCTTCAACCCCGGCAAATATCATACCCTTCTCTACTCTCCGGAAACTTGATTCTGGAATCTGGATCGAAGCGGATAAGATTAATATAAATATTCCGAAGCTCGGAATCAATGACAATGACTTCATCCGGCTCAGCAACTTAAAGTTGAAAGGCCGGCATAATCACGAAAACATCATACCTGCCATAGCATTCGGCTTGATTGCAGGCATATCAAAAGAGAAGATAGTAAAGACAATAACGGAATTTACAGGATTACCCCACAGAATTGAGTTCTCGGGTAAAATAAACACTGTTGAATTCTATAACGATTCAAAAGCGACTAATGTCAGCGCAGTCCTGCGCGCATTAGAAATGTTCAACGGAAGGAAACTTGTTCTGATCCTCGGCGGGTCAGATAAAAACCTGGACTTCTCTCCCCTGCTCGACCCGGTCAGGAATTCAGTAGCGCATTTAATCCTGATTGGAGAGACTGCTCCCAAACTCGAAAAGGTATTTTCAGGAAAGATTGCCTATTCAAAAGCAGACTCAATGGATGAAGCTGTCGAGAAAGGTTATAATTTCATTAAGAATGACGGGGTGGTTTTATTATCCCCCGCGTGCGCGTCTTTTGACTGGTTCTCAAACTATAAGGAACGCGGCGAGGTATTTAAGAAGGCTGTGCAGAACCTCAGGAAAAAGGTTGGAAATGAAGGATAAATTCGATTACATGTTATTGATACTTACTCTTGTCCTGGTATTTTTCGGTTTAATAATGGTTTACAGCGCAAGCGCAGTATTCTCCGAACGCTCCTTTAATGATGACCCATTCCACATCTTCAAGAACCAGCTTACCTGGACTATAATCGGGTTGCTGATCCTGGTAATAACCGTATTTATCCCGGTCAGGTTATACGAGCGATTAGCCTGGATAATTCTCGGGTTGACAATTGCTTCTTTAGCGCTGGTATTCATCCCCGGATTAAGCGTGAAGGTCCTGGGCGCAAAACGCTGGGTCTCACTCCTCGGAGTAAGTTTTCAGCCGTCGGAACTGGCGAAGGTCGCGGTTATTATATTCCTGGCAAGACTGTTGAAGGATGAAAATAGAATTGAAGATGCAAAATTAACGTTCTTTCCGGGGCTGATTGTTCTTTCAATTATTTCAGCCCTGGTTATATTTGAACCTGATTTCGGAACTTCAATGGAGATCTTTATTTTAGGAATGATCGTTATGTTCATTGCGGGAATTCGTTTCCTTAACTTAGCTGCGGTTGGCGCGGCTTTGGTCCCGATCGCAGGAATTCTCATTCTCCTGGCAGGATACAGGAAAGAAAGAATACTGGCTTTCATTGATCCCCATAAACTTTCAAGCACGAGCGGGTATCAGATTATACAGTCCCTCATTGCAATCGGGTCCGGAGGAGTATCTGGAACCGGCTTGGGAAACAGTATACAAAAATTATTCTTCCTGCCACAGGCGCATTCAGATTATATCTTTGCAATAATCGGAGAAGAACTCGGATTTATCGGGTCAGTCTTCGTTTTAATATTATTTTTCCTTTTATTATTAAAAGGTTTCAGAATCGCAAGAAATGCAGAGGGAAGGTTTGAACAGCTTCTGGCTTTCGGTATAACCTTCCACATCCTCCTGCAGACATTCCTGAATATAGGGATTACTCTCGGGCTTCTCCCGCCGAAGGGATTGCCCCTACCCTTTTTCAGCGCAGGTGGGTCGTCATTAATTATTACGCTCTTTGAGATCGGGATCCTCCTGAGGATCTCATTTAAAAACGAGTTAGATAAGCAGTATGGCCGATAAAAAAAGATTTGTCATCAGCTGCGGCAAGACCGGAGGGCATCTCTTTCCCGCAATTGCTGTGGCCCAGGAACTGAAATCGGTATTTAACGATAAAGTGGAAATGCTCTTTTTTATTTCAGGAAAGGATTTGGAAAGAGAGATTTTAAATAAGGCAGGATTCAATTCTTCCGCGGTTCCCGGAGAACCGTGGACAAGGAAATTTTCCTTTGCCTTCTTTAAATTTTTCTTCTCACATATTCACGGGACATTAAAAGTCCTCTTTAAATTCCTGAGACGTCGGCCTGTGGGTGTATTAATAACAGGCGGATTCACATCTTTCCCGGTCGGGGTAGGAGCGGTCTTACTCAGAATACCGTTATTCATTCAGGAACAGAATATCTTCCCGGGAATTGTGAATAGGATCCTTGCTCCATTCGCTCGGACAGTATTCATGCCGTTCGAAGATGCAGGGAAATTTATTAAATCGAAAAATATTGTTATAAGCGGGAATCCGTTAAGGAAGGAGATTGAAGAGTTTATGATCAAGAATGAAAAGAGAACGGAGAATAAGAAGTTCACTCTCTTCTTCACCGGCGGCTCTCAAGGAGCCGTGTCAATTGCCAAGGCAGCAATTGAATTTTTAAAATTAGTCAAGGAGAATAACCTTGAAGACGAATTCAGAGTCTATCTTCACACAGGAAAACGCGAGTTCAGGGAGATAGATGAAATGGTCAACAACCTCAACCTGAAGATGGATATTGAAGTCAACTCATTCTTCTATAATATCTATGACATCTACCTTGCGACTGACCTGATCATCTGCAGGGCCGGGGCCATGACAATTTCAGAGATAACCGTTTTCGGAATACCTTCTATACTCGTGCCGTATCCGTATGCAACCGGGAATCATCAGGCAAAGAACGCAGCAATGGTCGTTGATAATGAAGCAGGGTACATGTTCAATGATAACGAAATTAAAGGCGAAAACATATTCAAAATCACTATGCAGCTCAGAGTAAACAAGGCCCTGCTCGATTCATTAAGGAAGAATGCAAGAAAACTCGGAATTATCTCAGGAAGAAAGGTTATTGCGGAAAAGATCTATAATCAGACAAAAAAGAAGGATGAATCCTTATCATGTTTTTAGGAATTAAAAAGATTCATATGGTCGGTATCGGCGGTTCGGGAATGTGCGGGATTGCTGAGATTCTACATAACCTCGGGTTCGATGTACGGGGAAGCGACCTTTCTGAATCGGAGACCATTTCACATCTCCGGAAACTCGGGATTAAGATATTCAACGGGCACTCAGAACAGAACCTCGGTGATGCGGAAGTAGTTGTCAAGTCAACAGCAGTCCCCGAATCTAATCCTGAAGTAGCTGAAGCAAAGCGGAGAAAGATACCTGTAATACGAAGAGCGGAGATGCTCGGGGAACTGATGAGATTGAAGGAAGGAATTGCAATTGCAGGAACACACGGG
Source organism: bacterium (assembly GCA_028696285.1). Classification (GTDB taxonomy): domain Bacteria; phylum AUK180; class AUK180; order JAQVHJ01; family JAQVHJ01; genus JAQVHJ01. The sequence goes on along the minus strand of JAQVHJ010000170.1, from coordinate 1,592 downwards.
AAGACTACAACCACTTCAATGATCGCTACTATCTTCCACTATGCAGGGATGGATCCGACGGTTATTATCGGGGGAAGACTGGAATTATTCGGGTCGCATGCGAAGTTGGGAAAAAGCGAGTTCCTCGTCGCGGAAGCGGATGAATCGGACGGGTCATTCCTGACTCTATACCCGGCGATAGGGATAATTACAAATATTGATAATGACCACCTGGATTTCTACGGCTCTTTTGAAAATATTAAAGATGCCTTTGTTAATTTCGCAAATAAAATCCCATTCTATGGCTTTGCATGCGTATGTCTCGATGACCCGCATATTCAGGAGGTCCTGCCTAAATTAACAAAGACCTATATCACTTACGGCATAGATAACAACGCAGATTTCATGGCAAGGGATATTGTTGTCAACACAGAAAAAACGGAGTACAACCTGTTCCGGAAGAATAAACTTATTGGGCCGGTAAGACTGTCTGTCCCCGGGAAGGCAACCGTTTTGAATTCATTGGCTGCCGCAGGAACCGCAATGGAAATGGGAATTGAATATAAAGTCTTTGCCGAAGCAATCTCTAAGTATAAAGGACTCCACAGAAGAATGGAGTTCATGGGTGAAATGAACGGCGCAATGATTTTTAATGATTACGGACATCACCCGACCGAGATCAAAACAACATTGCAGACTTTCAAGACCGTGAAGCAGAACAGATTGATCACCGTATTCCAGCCGCACAGGTACAGCAGAACAAAACTGCTCCTCGAAGAATTCGGAAAGGCATTCTTTAATACAGACAGATTAATTGTAACTGATATCTATCCTGCGGGTGAGGAAGAGATCCCGGGAATCAACGGGAAACTGGTTGCGGATACTATTAAACAATTCGGAGTAACATCCGTGAATTATATCCCTGATAAGAATGAAATTGTAAGCATATTAAAAAAAGAAATGGAACAGGGTGATATCATATTATTCTTAGGCGCGGGAGACGTATGGAAAATAGGATTAGAACTTATAGACAGGAAAGAAAACAAATGAAGTCATTGGAAAATGACATCAAAAAACATCTCGATAGAATCTTCGATAAAAATTTAAGATACCATGAATTCCTTAAGTTTCACACCACCTTCGGAATCGGGGGCCCTGCTGAATTCTATATTACCCCAGGTGAATTTAAAAATCTTGTCGAAGGTTTGAAGCTGCTCAAGGAGATGCAGGTCCCCGTCATTGCAATAGGAAGCGGGTCTAATATTCTGGTAAAGGATACGGGGATAAAAGCGGCCGTGTTTAATTTTAAGAACTTAACGGACTATGTCATTGTGAAGGACGAAAGTATTTTTGCAGGCGCAGGCGCAAGTCTCGGGAAATTAGTCAATACCGCGACAGAGAATAATCTCTCCGGCCTTGAATGGGCAGTAGCGATTCCCGGAACCGTTGGTGGTGCTGTTAAGGGAAACGCGGGGGCATTCGGGAGGTCGATGAGTGAAATAGTAACAGGCGTTGACGGTGTTATGATAAACGGGGAGTCAGCTATGTTCGAAGGAAAAATGATCAATTTCTCATACAGGAAATCGGAACTTCCCGAAGATTTCTTCATTCTC
>JAQVHJ010000169.1 GCA_028696285.1 bacterium | reverse complement strand
GTACCCGTTCATGATTAAATGTGCAATCATTATCTCTGAATCCACCTGGTTCTTTGGGCAGCCAAGTGAAATAAAAAGAACATTCCCCTTCTCTTCATTCTTATCTTTAGTATTCAATTACTTCAACCTTCTCCGGAACAACGAATTTAAAATATGAGTCATCCAGCTCTTTATCAATCTGAGTCTCTGAAAAGATTAATTTAAGAACTCTTCCGTCCTTTGTCCAGAGATATACTATTTCCGGGTGGAGTGTCTCCCTGTTCAGAATATAAATAATCTTCTCGTACGAAATCTTTACCTGAGCATCTTCCTTTATCTTCAGTTCAAGGAGGTAGAATGTTCTGTTCTTCGCTGCAGTAATATTGAAATTCGTATCAAACTCACCTATCGGAAGAATCTCGAAGAGCGCAGAGATATCTTCTGCCTTTTCAATTGCCCTCTTATAACAAATCCCTTCATCAATAAGATGTGTCCAGAGTATTTCACCGTCAGAAACAATTACCTGCAGATCCGATTCTTCTGTTTCCAGCCGGAATAACTGCTCCTTCTTAAAAATAAAATTACCTTTCAGGAATTGAGTCTGGTCAATAAAACTGAGGAAAATCTCTTCCTTGAACTTTCCCTGGAATGTTTTCATGTCTTTATAGAACTGCTTCACGTTCGCGACGAAAATATTCTTTTCCGCTTCATCCAGGTCTTCCATATCAAGAGTCTTTTCCTTGAATATCTTATCAATTTCCGGTTTCGGATTTGCATCAGCATCCCCGCAGAAAACCGCGGTAATGAATGAAATTAAGATTAACAAAGTAAAAAATATTTTTTTCATATTAATCAATCCCTTTTTTCTTTTTATAATCTTCCCATGAGATGAGGATCTCTCTCCTGTTCTTATCGTCCATTTGAGATATCAATCCTTCCTCTTCCATTATCTCAATGAGCCGGGCAGCTCTGTTATATCCTATTTTAAGACGGCGCTGGAGGAATGATGCAGATGGTTTCTCGTAAGAAAGAACTATCTCCACTGCATCTTCATACAAGTCATCATCGAAATCTTCCGCTGCGCTGAATGAGGATGCTTCGTTCTCTACCTTCGCCAGTTCATAATCTTCGAATGCCGGCTCACCCTGGTTCTTCCAGAAATTCACGATACCCTTCCTTTCTTCATCATAGATATATGCAGCCTGAATTCTTATCGGGCTTGCCTGACCCGGGGGAATATAGAGCATGTCGCCTTTCCCCATTAACTTCTCCGCCCCATTCATGTCGAGAATTGTTCTTGAATCCACTTTAGATGTAACCTGGAATGCCACGCGCGCAAGGAGGTTCGCCTTGATCACCCCGGTAATAACATCCACAGACGGACGCTGGGTCGCAACGATTAAATGAATCCCTACTGCACGGGCCAGCTGAGAAATACGCATGATATACTCTTCAACCTCATTCCTTGAACTGATCATCAAGTCAGCCAGTTCATCAATGATCACGACTATGTACGGCATTTGCTGATACAGCATCCGTTCTTCAACGGGTGTCTCGTCCGTAAATGTCTTCTGCTTCTCCTTAACCTTTTCATTGAAGATAGATATATCCCTCGCTCCTGCCTGGCCCAGGACCCTGAGACGCGAATCCATTATCATAGTAATCTTCTTCAGAGCTTCCGCAGATTTCTTCGGTTCTACCTGAACCGGCATGAGTAAATGCGGGAGACGCTTGTAAATGGAGAATTCCACTCGTTTCGGGTCAATGAGAACCAGCCGCAGATCATTCGGGGATGCATTGCTTATAATGCTCAGAATGATATTATTCATAAAGACCGACTTCCCAGACCCGGTCGTGCCGGCAATCAGTAAATGGGGCATCTCCTTCAGGTTATCAATTATGATCTTACCTTCGATATCCTTCCCTATCGCAATGGTAAGAACTGACTTTGCAAGTGAATCCTGGTATTCCTGAGTAGAGATTAATTCCTTAAAGAATACCATATCCGGTTTCGGGTTCGGAACTTCAATCCCTACCGCAGTCTTTCCCGGGATCGGAGCTATTACCCTTACACGTGTCGCTCCCATTGCATAGGCAATGTCATCGGAAAGATTTGATATTCTCGAAACCTTAATCCCGGGTGCCAACCTGATCTCGTATCTCGAGATGACAGGACCACGGATAATATTTTCAATGCTTGCAGTAATCCCGAAATCTGTCAGGCATTCCTTTAATAGTTCACCGTTCTTCTTTAAAATATCAATATGCTCAAGATCCTTCTCATGATGGGGGGTCTTGAATAAGCTGTAATCCGGCATTTCATAAACTTTCTCGGTAAAGGAATCAGGAATAACTTCCGATTCTTCCATCTTCTTCTCGGGCTTCTTCTTGGGAACGACAAGTTCTTCGGGTTCCTTTTTTGCAGGAGGTTTTTTATCGGGAACAGGTGTTGAATCAATTATCTTAACATCGGAGTCTTTTGCTTCATTCTTGAAATCTTCCTGCTTCTTCTTCATTCGGTTCCGGAACTCTTCACGCTCCTTGATCTTCTTCTCTTCATCCTTCTTCTTTTTTATTTCACCGCGCTCCTTTGCAAGTTCACGCCGGCGTATCCAGTAGTCCTTCAGTTTCATGAGAATTTTTGAAAATACAATCTCGGTGCTGACTATTAAAGAAATAATGATTAAAAGTATTATTACTAAATACGACCCGACTACCCCGAAGAAATCCGTGATCTTCTCCGAAAGCAGTTTGCCAAGAAAGCCTGACCTTTCAAAATACCCGGAATTCTCCCACACCCTGAAATAAACACCGAATAATGTTGAGACAGAGATAATCGTAAATGTAAATGAAACGAGCTGAAGCCAAAATTTCTTAATCGCTTTCTTAAGGAATTTATAAACTCCAAGATAAATCAGTATTGCCGGGATCAAATAGGTCGCCCAGCCGAGGAACCAGAACAAAGAGTGAGCAATGACCTTCCCTGCCTTCCCGACTATATTTGCGATATCCTTTTCCGGGTCATAAGTTACCAGTGTGATCAGAAGAAATATTCCTATGAAGATAAGAATTATGCCTATCAATTCATTGAACTGCTCTTCACTGACTATCTTACGCTCTTTTTTCTTTTCTTCTTTCATTTCATTACATTTAAAATTATTAAAACCAGTCCTAAACCAAAACAATAATAGGAGAAGTAACTTAACTTATTCTTCTTTACAATCCTTGCAAGGACCGCAACTCCAATATACCCGAAAACAATCCCGGTTATGATCCCGGTTATAAAAACGGAGATATATTCCCCTGTCAATAATGAAAGATCAATATCTAAAGCAGATAATAATGTTGCCCCAGCAATCGCCGGTATTGACAGTAAAAATGAAAATTCAAATGCAGTTTCCTTCTCCAAATTCCGCAATAGGCCCGTTGAAATGGTTGAGCCTGACCTTGAGATTCCCGGTATCACGGCAATACCCTGTACAACCCCGATTATTAATGCATCCCACAACCCAAGTTTGAACCGGGGCTCTTCCTTTTTTAAACGGTCAGGAAGAAGCATTAAAATCCCGGTCATTAATAATGCAATACCTATATAGGTAATGTTATCCATAAATCCTTCTATGAAATGCTTCAAGCCAAAACCGATTAATGCGGTGGGGATTGACCCTAATAAAATAAAACCGATTAGTTTCAAGGAGCTTGCTTCTTCTTCAGTCTTTTCCTTTGAAAAGATTCTTACAAGACTTTTAATCAGCTTCCCAATCCTTTTCCGGAAAAAGATACATATTACAATCAAGGTTGCAAAATGCAAGGCAACATCGAATGCTATATCGAAATTTTTAAAAAAATCAAGATTTTTAAAGAATAAACTTTGAATAGCTGCAAGGTGTCCGGAGGAACTGACCGGTAAGAATTCGGTCAGTCCCTGGACAATTCCTAAAATAACTGCAATTATAATTAACATTACATAAAAAACTACTGAGCATTAAGTGTTTGGTCAATCTGTTTGAGATACCCGTCTATCGAACTGATCGCGCCACTGTCAGATGTCGAGGATTTTGCCATCTTCAGATTTTCCTTGCTCTTATTTAAATAATTCTTACCTGTATCTTTATTTCCGGAACTGATATCCTTTAATCCGAGAATAAACTGTGTGTAACCAAGGTTGTAATATACCTGGAACTCATATTTCTTAGGAACTTCTGCTGATGCAGCTTTCTGAAAATTAACCTCTGCATTGGCATAGTCTTTCTTGTTGAAATAAGCAGTGCCGGTATTGAGGTAGATTGAGAAATCCGCTTCACCCATGTTGATTAATTTTTCATACATTGCAATAGCAGTGTCATTATCCCCGTTTTTCAAGGCTATGTCTGCCTGCTGAAGTATCGCTTCAGGATTATCAGGTGATTTCTGTGCGACTAAATTGAAATACTTGGTTGCTTCTGCCTTGTAAGAATCAGCTTGGGATGCATTGCCTGAATCTCTCGCTTCCTTCTCTAACTGCTGATAACAGTTTGCAATATTTAAATATGAATTGATCAGCAGTGTATCGTCCGGATTTGATTTTGTAATCTTAATGAATACATCTGCAGCCTGTTTATACTTCTTCGAGTTGTAGAATCTGATACCTATCTGTTCCAAGCGGTCATTATCCAAATTCCCGGAAAGTATCTGCTCATAGATCTTCAGCGCGGCATCCTGGTCTCCGGAATCCTCAAGAATAGAAGCCTTCAAGATCTTAAGCTCCATGTTTTCAGGATCCTGGGCAATCGCTTCATCAACTGCGCTCAAGGCGGCTTTGACATCGCCTTTGTATTTATACAGGGCGGCAAGTCTTGAAGATGCTCCCGGAACTCCTGCTTTCATAGCTTTCAAGGCGTACTCAATTGCTAAATCAAGATCTCCAGTATTCTTATCCTTCATGTACTTCATTTCATAGATAGCGCTCATATTATTGTAAATAGAAGGAAGAACAACCTCTGTTCCACCGTCTTCAGGCAGTGCAAGGGTATTCTTGTATGCCTGTATAGCGTCATCATACTTCTCTTCGCGCTGATAGATGGTTGCGAGCCTGAAATAGGTAACTGAGTTTCGGTTCTGAGCCATATATTTCTTTGTATATTCTTCAGCTTCTTTAAATTTATCCATCATCATGTAAGCATCTGTGATGTTGGTAAAAGCCGGTGTATATGTGGGATCAAGGTTCAAAACCTTATCATAATTATTAATCGCCTCTTCCAGTTTCTTGTATGCCTCTTCTTTGTTGCCTTCTCTATCTTCTTCAAGAAGCTGAATACCGTCTCTGAAGTCTTTGTCCGCATTCTTTAAATAACGAATTGAAAGTTCTCCAAGAGCAAATGCATTCAATCCCAGGGCAATGATAAGGATAATAATCATGAATCCATGTCTTCTTGACATTTTCTCCTCCTTTTAGGGAAAGCCCTAATTCTTTTTATTTCTTTTTATGTCGATCGGCTCTTCTTCTTTTTTTCCTCTTGTGCTTTTTGACCTTCATTAATTTTCTTTTTCTTCCTGATGGCATTGGGTAAAGTCACCTCCTCTTTATATAATTTAGATTAAATTATGGTATTATATCATATTATTTAATTTAAAGTCAAGTAATTTCTACAAAAACCGTTAAACGTGAACCGTGAACCGTGATTCGTGATTCATGATTCGTGATTCGAAAACGAAGAGATTTGTATTATAAACATTTGATACACCCTGTAGGGGCGAAGGGCCTTCGCCCGTATCATTTGAACATAATACATCGTCAGGTTAAAACATG
>JAQVHJ010000168.1 GCA_028696285.1 bacterium | reverse complement strand
AATATAACAAGGCAGAAGAATCCGGACCTCCGGAAATACCAAGCAGAATCTTATCCCCGGGTTTTACTAAATCAAAAGTGTTTAAATTATCCCTGAATTTGTTGAATAACATTTTATATATCATTGGTAGCGGAGCAGGGACTCGAACCCCGGACAACGCGGGTATGAACCGCGCGCTCTAACCAGCTGAGCTACTCCGCCACCGATTATTAATAATTGGTAGCGGGGGAAGGATTTGAACCTTCGACCTTTGGGTTATGAGCCCAACGAGCTACCAGACTGCTCCACCCCGCGACACATTAAAAGATATTATAACATAAACGAATGCAATTGTGAAGTTTTTTTATATGGGGACGGTCCTTTCTCTTTAAAAATCATGAAAAAGATTGATAATCTTATAAATTGTTGTGTGTGAAACACCTAAAAGTTTTCCTATACTACTCTGTAAATACCCTTTTTTAAAAAGCTCAATAACAAGATAATTCCGTATCTCAAAATAAGATCTATTTTTTCCAATTCTATTAAATAGTAACAAGTTCAATTTAAATCTCTCAAGAATAATATTAGCATCTATTAATATATCTTTGCTTTGATTTTTTCTCCTTTCATGAAAATTAGCTTTACATATTTTATTGGTTCTTTTTTCGATTGCTAAATATTCTTCCTCGCTTCCGATTGAATCTTCATAATAAGGAATTTCAGAATAAGGATCATTCATAAATTTATTATATTTAAAAATTCCATCTTCACTTTGAAAGTGGGGAATTCTGAAAATAATCATATCCGATTTTAATGTTCGATAAAATCCATCGCTTGAGTATTTATATTTCTTATATTGACCGGTATTGGGGTCATCTCCAGGATTCAAATGAATATAATGCAAGACATTTAAAAGGTATCTATCATTTAAAATTATCCAAGAATTATATCTACCCTGAAATACATAACCAACTTTAGAATATTTCCTGTTGAAATATAATGCAAAACTTGTATTAAGTTTTGACATAAATTTGCTTAAAAGATCTTCTCTTCTTTTAACTAATAAGTGGTAATGATTTGGCATTAAGCAATACCCATAAAGAAGTGTATCACATTCGACTGAAACCTTTTTCAATTTTTTTAGAAAAACCAAGTAATCTTTTTTCTGAAAAAATAGTTTTTCTTTTCTTTGTCCCCTGCAACAAATGTGATAGAATTTGTCGGGAAAATCAAGTCGAGCTTTTCTTGGCATGGTAACCCTCCATTGATTTGTTCCATACCTTCACGAATAACACTTTCCCTTAATTTATAATACCTCAAAAATAATAAAAAGTCAAGTATATTTTTAGGAAAGGACCGTCCCCTTATTATTCATAGTGGAGGCATTCGATGGGATTGAGGCGTGAGGCTTTGTTTGCGGGGAATATTCCGAAGATTACGCCGATTATGAAGGAGAATGTGAATGCCAGTATGATTGATGTTACGGAGACGGTAATTGGCCATTTTGCCACTTTGGCCACAAGGACAGAGAGGAGTATTCCTACTACGATTCCGGATGTTCCCCCGACAGAAGAGAGGACTATTGCTTCTATCAGGAATTGTTTCAGGACATCACCTCTGGATGCACCGACTGCCTTCCTGATACCTATTTCCTTTGTTCTTTCTGTAACGGAGATAAGCATAATATTCATTATCCCGACACCGCCGACAAATAGAGAGAGTCCTGCAATAATGCTGATGATCATTGTAACGGTATTCATTACATTTGAAAACACGGATATCTGCTGTTCCATTGACGCCACTTCATATTTATTTCCGGGACCTTTTTTCCAGAGCATTATTCTGGTCAGTTTATTTTTAAATTCGTTGTAGTCGACTTTTTCTTTTGTTTTAATATAGACATAAGAGATTTCTGTTGAATTTTGGAACCTGTTTACAAAACGTTTTGGGATAAAGACATTGTTTTCCTTTGTAACCAGTTTTGAAAGGAATGATTCAAGCTGCTGAGGTTTCAAAACGCCAATCACGGTGAAATTGATATTATTAATTTTAATCTCCTGCCCTATCGGATTTTCATTCTTGAACAGGTCGTCAACGACCTTTTCTGTAACAATGCATACATATCTGTTATATTCAAAATCGAAACTCTGGAAGTTTCTTCCCATCATGACCTGGCGGTTGGTAATCATGAAATAGTTCTCGTCAATTCCCAGGAGAGAAGAAGCGAGGCTTCTGTTATAGCGTTTCAGGTTGACACCAAAATGGAATACGGGGCTGATTTGTTCAATCTCCCCGATACTTTCAAGTATTTCAAGATCACTTTCATAAATAGGTTTTGCCATCTTTTTCTTTTCATAGTCATAATCAGCATACATTGCCCAAAGATTCTCACCGAAGCTTCTCAAGTCCTTATTAATACTTTCCTTTGCACCCTGTCCCATTGAAATTATCCCGACAACTGCTGCAACCCCGACAACAATCCCGATCATTGTCAGGAATGATCGAAGTTTATTGACTTTTAAATTGGAAAGGCTCTGAATAATGGCTTCGATAAAATTCATTATTTCTCTCTGTTATTTTTCGGGACATTTTCATCTGAAACTATTTTCCCGTCAAACAGATGAATGATCCTGTCCGCAAATTCTGCAACATACCGTTCATGCGTTACCAGAATTATTGTTGCGCCTTTTTTATGCAGTTCAGAAAATATCTCCATAATCTCCTCCCCTGCTTTAGAATCCAGGTTCCCTGTCGGTTCATCTGCAAGAATAATTGCGGGGTCATTAACCAATGCCCTTGCGATAGCGACTCTCTGACGCTGACCGCCGGATAGTTCACTTGGGTTGTGGTTAATTCTGTCTCCCAAGCCGACGTTGGTGAGGAGTTCCTTAGCTTTTCTGTGGCGTTCTTTTGAAGATACTCCTGAATAGATTAACGGCAATTCAACATTTTTCAATGCATCCGTTCTCGGGAGGAGATTAAATGTCTGGAAAACAAAACCGATCTTTTTATTCCTGATTTTAGCCAGGTCATTATCTCCCATTGCCTCGACAGAAATATCGTCAAGAAAATACTTCCCTGAAGTCGGCGTATCCAAACACCCGATGATATTCATCAGGGTTGATTTTCCTGAACCGGACGGACCCATGATTGAAACAAATTCATTCTTCTTAATCGTAAAGCTTACATCATTCAATGCATGAACATCTATTAACCCCATTTTATAGGTCTTGGTAATGTTCTCAATCTTGATCATCTCCATATTTATTCTTCCTTTTCAAGGTTTTCCGGGATTTTATATAAAACTTTATCTCCTGCAGTAACAACTTTCTCCGAAAAGATAATTATCAGATCATTCTCCTCCAATCCCTCGGGAATCTCGATTTCGCGGTCATTACTGATACCTGTAGTCACGATTTTCTTTTTTACTTCCCCGACAAGAAAATCTTTATATGTCTCATTCCCAAACTGCTCAACAACTAAAACAAAGCGCTGCCTTTCCACTTGAAAATTATGATCGGTATCATTTACAATTGATTTATTTGTAATCATTTTGTTGATTTCTTCATAGATCGCCTCTAGTGGCGCAACAAAAACATTATCCTTCTCAACCACGAGCACCTTCCCATCACAGGTTAACCCGGGACGGAGAAATAAACCTTTTGTGTCTGTGAGTTTAACCTTAACTTCGATTGATGATATCCCGTTCTTAATTAAAGAAACAGTTCCTACCTGATACACGATACCGGGTATCTCTTCTTCTCCGAGAGCATCACTTTTTATTACAACGTTCTGTCCGACTTTAATTTTATTAACATCTATCTCATCACAGTCAAGCACTGCGATAGGCGTTTCCATATCAACTATCTTTAAAATTGCTTTTGCAGGACTCAGAAACTCCCCGTCTTTATAGGCGATCTGCATAACGGTTCCGGAAGACGGAGCTTCAATTACTACATCGGAAGGTGTTGTCAGGGTAATCTTTTCGGGAAACTTCACTCCCTTCAGTTCCATCAGCTTGATTCTTTCCTTAGTTGTCTTAAGTATGAAAATTAAATTTTCATATTCACTTTTAATGTTTTCATATTCAACTTTTGAAACGGCTTTGTTCTTGTAAAGGGTTTCATAAGATTTATATTTATCTTCGGTTGTTTTTAAGTTGTTCTGAGTTGTTACAAATTCCTTATATAAGGAAATCAAAGTATCTGAATTTTTTACTTTTATAAGAGGGTCCCCCTCTTCAACCTTCTGTCCTTCAACTACATACACTTTTTCAACAAACCCATCCATACCCGGATCTATCAGAGTCTCCTTATCCATCTGAATCTGGCCGTTTGCCTGGATAACTTCTGCAATGTCAGTCTTCTTAACTGAGTACACCCGAATCTCAGGCAGTTTTTTATATGACTCGGATTGATTGAGATAACTGATTATCAGAATAAGAAGAACCACCGAAAAAATAGAAATAAATAAAATTCTTTTCTTTTTTACATCCATATTTTTAACCTTTATTAAAATTTACCGGAGTTAATGGCTATCATCGTAAATAAAACTGTAATGCCTGAAAAGATTACCCAAGTAATTATTACGGGAACACTTGCTTTTCCGTATGTTGTTCTGAATACATATTTAACACCAATCGCCATAACAATTAAATTCCAGATATAAAACGGTGAATTCAAACTTAAAAGAACATAAGTCAATTTCTGAAAGGTAGTTTCTAAATTATCCGCGTTCATTAATAATTGAAAGCCGAGTGTCTTCCCCCTGAAATCTTCAAGTGTATTGATCCCCTTGAATTTTGTCGCGACTAAAAGGATTGAAACTAAAATTGAATGCAGTCCGTTAATTAACCCTGCATATGTTACAAGAGAAAATACATGCTTGAAAGTTGCATCCCTGTCTGTAAATTTGAAATATAAAAAGATAATTAATGAAATAAAAAGCAATGACAGGAAAAACATGAAAATTACATTGAAATATGTTCCGAAATATATCTGCCTCTCAATAAGTTTGATCCAGAATTCTTCCGGGCGATTAGGAGGAAGCTGTCCGCTTGCCAACATTTTCTCGACTGTCTGGGGAACCATTGAAATCATTTTCGGAATCATTACAGTTACACTTATCAAACTTGCTAATAAAGAGATGATCAACGGGGCTAAAACCTTGGGTTCGACAGCAATCCTTTTAAATGTTTCTGCCGGCGCCATAAAAATATTAATCACAGAATCGAACCATGAGATCCTTGGGAGTTCCTCGCCTTCATAAATTATTACTTCATTTTTAATTTCGTTCTGTTCATTCATATACCCACCTCCATTTTAATTTGATGTATAGAAGAATTAAAATCTATTATTGCCTTCAATTCATTCAGCTCGGCGCGTTTCAATGCTAATTGCGCGGCATTAACGGTTTCAAGGGTTGTCAATCCGAGCTGATACTTCATTTGAATAACCTTCAGGTTTTCACGGGCCTGGTCCTTATTCTTCTCAAGGATCTTCAGGCGGTTCCTTGAATTCTCAAGACGGATATAATTCGAACGGACTGAATAAGAGATATTCGATTTTACCTGGATGATCTGGAGCTGGAGTGATTGAAGGGAAAGTTCCTTCGTTTCTATTTCAATATCCTTTCTTCCCCAGTCAAATATGGGAATATCAATAACTAACCCAACACCCCACCTGTTTGAATCATACGTGTCAAATGCCTCGGTTAAGTCATCACCCCGTCCTTCATACTCGTAATTGGCCGTTAAATCGGCTGTGATCCTCTTCCTGTACCGCACTTCCTTGAGGTCAAGAACCATTGATTTCTCA
>JAQVHJ010000167.1 GCA_028696285.1 bacterium | reverse complement strand
AACTCTCACCCCGGGTAGAAGACGAGTACACAAAACTCTATCCGTTTTCTATTAAGCCGGATAAGAAATTAAATGTCCGGGATGTAATGAACCTGTACCGTGATTATTACCAGGATACCGAGTTCGATTTATCAAAAGATATCGCAGCTGGGCCTTTTGGCTGCCCATACAGGTATCCGGGTCCCAAAGACCCGAAGGGCGATACGGGAGACCCTTCAATAAAAAGAGAAGGCGGGTGGGAAAGACCTCTGTCAATATTCCGTTGCGGATATACTTATGTTTGCCAGGGACGTCACTGGCTTCCCGATCCTATCGGGGGAATCGTATGGTTTGGTCCCGATGAACCAATGAGTACATGCTTTGTTCCGTTTTACGTCGGGGTTGATCGTATTGCTGAACCTTATTACACGTGTGATACAACCAAATTTGACCAGAAAAGCGCATGGTGGGCATTTAACTTTGTCGCCAACTGGGCGGCATTGAAATACAGCTACATGATTAAGGATATCATGCAGATGCAGGATCAGATTGAACTCGCTGAGATCAAAAGCATGAAATCAATTGAAGAAAAAGCAACTGCAATTTACAAAAAAAACCCTGACGAAGCAAAAAAATATTTGACGGAATACTGTGAAGCGCAGGCTGTTCAAGTTGTGGAAGCATGGTGGGATTTCGCCTGGATTCTTGTCGCACGTTATGATGATGGCTATGTCAATGCACCGGGCAAAATGGTTCAGGAAGTCGGATATCCCGACAGTTGGTACGAAAAAACTAACTGGCATAAAGGCCCTATTAAATATTGAAGTACTATTTTTTTTATGAAGATCTTTAGTATCACAAAAGTGTCTTTCAATTTATCTTAACTTGACCTTGCGATACTAATCTTTTTTCGAAAGGAGGAGATATGGCTGATTTCCCTGAAAAAATGAATTGTCTCAAGGTTTCTCTTTCTATTATCTGCACCGGATGCAATGGCTTGATCCCCGTTAACGGGCCGGTTCAGAAAGTAAAGTGCATAAAATGCGGCACGATAAAAAATTTAAAGGGAGAACATTACGGATGGCATAATCTTTTATATAATATTTTCAAGTCATCCCTGGAACACCATAAAAATACCGGCCCATCTCATTCTATTAAATTAAGCTATGTCAATGAATGGCCTAAATGCTCCAAATGCAAACATCAATTAGGCGCGAAACATCTCAATTTAAATGACATAAAGAACAATCAATTTATCTGTCCTAAATGCCATACTGCCAAATCAATCTCAGAACCGCTGAAATCAATAAAGAAACCGTATAAATCTGTTCTTTATATAATTGACGGAATCTTCGAGACAAGGAATCCCGGTGTTAAACCAATCAAAGTAAATAAAATTGAGAATACTCCGGTTACATTCAACTGTTCATCCTGCGGAGCAGGTCTGGAAATCAATGGTGATGAAAGGATTATTAAATGTGAATTCTGCGGGTCGCGGAACTTTATTTCGGATGACCTTTGGGTTAATGTGCACTCAACACCGAAAGTAAGGCCATGGTACATTGTTTTTGATCCTGATAAAGTAAATTATTAAATTATTTTTTTTTGATATCCAAGCAGGAGTATATATATGGAAAATTATATCGGGTGTATTCAACTGACCCTCGCGATAATCTGTCCCGTGTGCAACGGTCTGATACCAGTAAACGGACCGGTACAAAGGGTAAAATGCCTTAAATGCGGAACTGTAAAAAATTTAAAAGGCGGTGACCAGAACTGGAAGAAACTCTTCTATCTCGGAAATCCTACGATGGATCTTTTTAAGGCGTCCCAGAAATATCCGAAGAACACAAGCGGGATAAATTCCATTAAATTGAACGCAATGAACCGGTGGCCGAAATGCCTTAAATGCAAGTATAAATTTGAACAAAAAGACCTTGTATTTGAAGATATTAAGAAGAATCAATTAATCTGTCCAGAATGTAAAACAATAAGGGAGATCTATTTTGCCCCGGCATTTATCAAGGAGCATTATAAATCTGTACTTTATATTGTTGATGGAATAATTGATAAACCGAAGGATAAATATCAAAACATTATAACTAAAGCAGAAGGGAACAGTCCTATTACTTTTCAATGTTCTTCATGCGGAGCTAACCTTGAAGTTGACGGGACACAAAGAGTGATCCAATGCAGATTCTGCGGAACTGGGAACTTTATCTCCGATAAACTCTGGGTAAATATATCGTCCCCCATAAAAGTAAAAACCTGGTATATTCTTTTTGACAGAGATAAAGCAGTTTTATGAAACCCCTTGCCTGATTATTTCATATTATTCCATGGCCCTGAATTTAAATCACTGAAAAAGATATCTTTATCTTCTTTCTCTTTAATTTTTTGGCCGGATTCTTCTGCTAAGTTCGAATATTTCTGACACTCAACCTTCTCACCGGATATTGCATACGCTCTCGCAAATGCTTCATAAGCATAATCCAAATCAAAATCAGTTAAATTGAATTGTTCCGTTATTTTTATGCAGATTTTGCATGATACAGCGCAGGTTCAAACCTGTTAAGATAAGCGTAAACATGGGAAATGAGCCACTCTGCTCTCTTGTATTTTCAATGTCACGTTTTCTCAATTGAGAAAACGTGACATCGTAATTTAAAGGTCATAGCATGCTTATCAATGTTCATAATCTAAATTTCATGTTCGGTGATACTTGATTTTATATTGACTTCGTGTTATAATATATCAGTAATTTTAAAATTTAAATTTGGTCATGGAACTTCAAAAGGATATTGACAGAGGCGTTTTAGTTATAAAGAGTTTAGTTGATGCTTTCAATGAGAAACGTTTGTTTACCTGTTCTCATTTTCCGGAGGATGTTTTTCCGGAAAATATGGAAGTAGGGAGTAATGAACATTTAGTTTATATCTCAATGATCTCTTCTATTGCATATCTCCGAAAGGAAGAGCAGCTTTGGTGTCTTACACGAGATGCATATGAGGATTCCGAGGGGCATATTATATTTGAACCGGAGAAAGTTCTTTCCACTTCATTAGAAGACCTTGAAAGAACTATGCGTCAATTCGGTTTACTCTTAAGCGCTATGGTAATTAGGCAGTGGATGCTTCGCAACCCCAAAACCGCAAACAGGCGGGAGTTAGAAAGCCATGACTTAGAGATCTGGACAAACATGGCACAAGCTCTGATGGAGTTCGACTGTGATATTGAAAAACTTCTTAAGCATTATGATTTCGATGCTTTAAAAATAATTGATGATTTTGCTCGCGGAAAATACTCTAACTGCTTCCCTGAATATCACCGGGAACGTAAAGTGATATTATGGCTGGTTCGGCTTCAGCGGTATGGAAAACATTTCATTAAAAATTTAGATAAGGTTCCCATGCCGATCGGGATGCATATAATACGAGCAACTTTCATGACTGGTTCGGTTTGGGGAAATGCAAATTCAATCATGACTGATCTACATAAATTTTTATCGGATTACTGGTATGATGTAGCAAAAAAAGGGCAATATCTCTTTAAACTGGCTCCGATAGAATTTCAAATTCATCTTTGGATCCTTTCAAAATACGGATGTGCAGTGGGGAGACGTGAAAAACAAACTTGTTCTTCCCAACAAGAATGTCCTTTAAAGGAATTTTGCACGGAAGGCACATTCGAAATCCTCGGAACATATGTTAAAGTTGATACAAAACGTGAACGGTGAACGGTGAACGGTGAACGGTCAACGGTCAACGGTGAACGGTAGAACGGCTGATTTATTTTCCTTTGTAATTTCCCCCGTTATAACACCTATTACTGAACCTAAATAATTTATTACAGGAGAACCGGTAAAACCGGGCTTGATCTTTTTATCAAGAATAAATATCGGTGATTCGAAAGAACTGTCTTTTTCAATCTTTTCTATGCTTGCCTTCAATATCGATAAACAATTAATAAAATTTAACGGAGCTTTTTTTATAAAACCCGGTAATACAATATTCTCCCCGAGCTCGGTAAATTCCGGATGACCAAAGTGAATGGTTTTCTTCAATAAATCATCCGCAATCAATTCTATAAAATTTTCATCTTTATTATAGATTATTTCTTTAACTCCTATTGTCCGAAACTTACCCGTTATCAGAATCTCTCCCGGCTCAACTCCCTCAATCAATTTATTAAATGCTAAAATTGAATTCTGTGAAATACTGAAACCGGTTCCGAAGAATTTCTTGCCTTTTTTATTCTTACCGTGGATTATAAATAACCCGTCTTCTATTACAGGCAGGTACCTGTCTAAATATTTCAAATCAGGTTCATGCAATCCGCTGATAAGGGAATATTCCTTATGGATCCGGAGATATTCATCCTTCTGTTCTAATTTAATGCAGCAGCTCAGCATCAGGTCAAACGTATTGATATCGGAAACCTGATATTTTTTTATGCACTCCTCAATAATCCCCTTCGCCTTTTTATACTCACCAAGGTCAAAATAATACTTCCCCATCTCATACACATTCATATTCTCGAAATCAGGTTTATTTTCCATCCGGTTTCCCTCTTTTTTTCAAATAAAGAAATTATATAATAATTTTCTTTAAAAGTCAAACATATAGCGTGGAGAATAATATTTAATATTTCAATATATTAATCTTATTTGCAGTAGCCATTTTCGCATTTTCGTATTTACGAAAATGCGAAAATGCATTATTACTATAATTTATTTTTTCTCCCCGAAATAACAACAAATCCGCCAGTGCCGAAACCGGGTTTAACAGGTTCGACGGCTGTGATCTCTTTGGGTTTCTTAAAGAGTGTCTGATTTACGGAAATATTACTAAAACCTAATTTCCTCATCCAAATAATTATCTGACTTGCTGAATAAAATGTAACTTCCTTATAGAATTTATGATCCTTTTTCTTTTCCTGGTAAATCTTCCCGAAAAAGCTGTCCTTATCGATAAATCCTATGATTAAATTTCCCCCGGGTTTGAGAACTCTATGCGCTTCCTTTAATGCAAGCACAGGATCTTTTACAAAGCAAATAGTAACTATCATCACAACATAATCATATGATTCATCTTCAAAAAACAGTTCTTCTGCAACTGTTTCCAAAACCTGAATTCCGCGTTTTCTTGCAAGTTCAGCCATTGCCTTTGAAGGTTCTATTCCTGTCTTAATCCCAAGCGGACCGGCAAATCTCCCGGATCCGACTCCGATCTCTAAACCAATCCCTGTTAGAGGAACAAACTGCTTTACCGCTTCCAACTCGGATTTATAGATGAATTCATTCTCTTCAAACCATTTATCATATTCTTCAGAAAACTCATTAAAAATTTCAACATTATAATCTTCCACCTCGGTCATCCTTATTTTTTGATTACAATCTTATACCTGAATCCGATTGTTTCCTTCCTGTAAATGGGACACAAAACATTTATCGGGTATTTCATCTCCTCGATATTTGTCATCCAGCATCCTCCTATAATAAAGCGCTCAACACACGTGTGCTCGGAATATTGAACGGGTTTTGCAAAGTCCTGCGTCCATTCATATACATTACCCAATAAGTCATAAACCTCTTCTCCATTATAATTAAAAGGTCTGTAAATTCCGGATGGCGAACAATATTCATAACCATCGTCATTAAAACCTTTATAGTTGTTCTTTTTATATGATAAGGAAACATTTGCAAAATTATACTTGGGAGTTTTTTCTCCTTTAAGCATATCTATTGCCCATATCGAAGGCGGCTCGTCAGTATTTCCAATTATGATTCGAAACCAATCCTTTTTTGTCATTAATGAACATTCGGACCAGAGCATAAAAGCATTGGCTTCAAACCACGTAACACCGA
>JAQVHJ010000166.1 GCA_028696285.1 bacterium | reverse complement strand
ATAAAGCGGCTTCAGGTGATTAGAAGGGATTGTACATAATGGGTGAAAACCCGATGATGTCGGATCCGAACCTGAATCATGTTGAAGAAGCTTTGGAGAAACTCGAGTTCCTGGTTGTTCAGGATATTTTTACCACAGAAACCACGAAGTTTGCAGATGTCGTTCTTCCTGTAAAAGCCACACTTGAAAAGGACGGAACATTTACCAGTACAGAAAGACGTGTTCAACCGATCAGGCCGGTACTTGAACCGCATTCAAATATTAAGGAAGACTGGGTGGTAATCCGTGATGTTGCCAAGAAAATGGGTTATGAAATGAAGTATGAGAATGTCTGGGATATCCTGCGTGAAGTGAATAAGCTCACTCCGATTTATGCGGGCATTACACCTGAAAGAATTGACGAGGGACTTCAATGGCCTTGCAAAGGCCCGGATCTCCCCGGAACCGCCTTCCTGCATAAGGACGGGAATTTCTCAAGAGGGAAAGGTTTATTCTCAGCTATCGAGTTCAAAGAGCCGGCAGAACTTCCTGATAAAGAGTATCCGATGATATTATCTACAGGAAGAATTCTGACACAGTATCATACAGGAACAATGAGCAGGAAAAACTTCGTTTTAAATTACTTCTCACCCGAGGGTTATGTTGAGATTAATCCTGAAGACGCTAAAGAGTTGAAGATAAAAGATAAGGAAATGGTCATAGTTAAATCCAGAAGAGGAGAGATAAAGACCAAGGTAAAGATCTCTGAAAAGGTTTCGAAAGGCCTGGTTTTCATTCCATTCCACTTCTGTGAAGCACCTGCAAATATTTTAACAAATGATGCATTAGATCCGGTTGCTAAGATACCGGAATTTAAAGTTGCAGCATGTAAAGTAATAAAACCATAGGAGGAAGGGTTTATGGCAGATTTTAAATCACCCGCAGTCGTTGCGGAAACCTTAGCCAGAGAGATTTGTGTGAAAAAAGCTACCGGAAACTGGTGGCGTATTGCTCTTCTGGGAATTTTAGCCGGTGCGTATATCGGCTTTGGTGGTGAACTTGCTACAATGGCAGGTTTAGGTGTAGCTGATAAGTTAGGCCTTGGCTTTCAGAAATTCCTGATGGGATCAGTCTTCTCCGTAGGCCTCATGTTAGTAGTTATCGCCGGTGCAGAACTCTTTACCGGAAATAACTTAATGGTTCTTGCAGCTTATGAAAAGAAGACAACTGTTGGGCAAGTCCTGACTAAATGGATAATAGTTTATCTTGCCAATTTTATCGGGGCATTTTTAATTGCATATTTAATGTATGCCTCAAAGATCTGGGCCGGCGGCGGCTGGGGCCAGTTTGCCTTAAAGATAGCAATCGGGAAAGTTAATCTGGATTTCTATCCTGCGTTTATCCGGGCGATCGGTTGTAACTGGCTTGTCTGTCTTGCAGTCTGGATGGCAATAGCGTCAAACGATGTCGTGGGAAAAGTCTTTGCAATTTACTTCCCGATCATGGCATTCGTTGCATCAGGATTTGAGCATATTATTGCCAACTTCTATTTCATTCCCATGGGATTATTCCTCAAAGGGACAGAGGTTGCATCAGGTATTGATGTATCAAGCTTAACAATAGGCAATATGATCGTCAAGAATTTCATTCCGGTAACAATCGGAAATATTATCGGCGGCGCTTTCTTTGTTGCAACTATTTACTTCTGGACTTACTTAAAGAAAAGTGAAAAACCGGAAGAATGTAAATAACAATATTTCCTTTGCTGTTTTAACGGGGGGGTTAAGCACCCGTTTTGGACAGAATAAACTGACTTTCAAAATAGATGAAAAATCTATTCTTGATACAGTTTTGGATTTAATACCCCCCCATTTCCCCTTATACATTATTGGTGAAAAGTACACAGATAAAGATGTAACAGCATTTAAGGATATTATTCCGGGGCTTGGTCCGATTGGCGGAATCTACACAGCCCTAAAAAAGATTGACAGTAATTATCTTTTTATTTTAGGCGGCGATATGCCTTTCATTTCACAGGGATTGCTGGATGCAATGATCGGATTGATTTCCAAGCCGGGATCTGATGTGATTGTTCCGATAAATAAAGGTTTTTACGAACCGTTATTTGCAATCTATTCAAAAAAGGTGGAAAATACCGCAGCAGAGCAGGTGCAGAAAGGGGAATATAAAATTTCCGACCTGTTTGAAAAGCTAAAAGTACTTAAAGTTGAAGAGGATTTTTGGAGAATACATGACAGCTCCGGAGAAAGTTTCATTAACATTAACCGTATTGAGGATCTAAATAAATTAAATGAATTTTATAAAAAATGTTCCCATTAAGCAATTTAAAAACGGTGAATTTAATGATAAGACAGATTCTATTATTGAAGAGAAGAATTTAGATATTATTGTAAACGGGAATAAATTCTCCATAAGATTGTTATCGGAACATGTTGATTATTTTGTTTATGGATATCTCTTTACAAATTTCTTCATTACAGGTCTCGGTGATATAGAAGAGTTTAATATTAAAAAGGATGAGATATCCGTTAAAATAAAAGATAGCGTGGATATCCCGAAAAAATTTGCGTTGGTTTCATCATGCTTTTCTTCAGGGGAAGCTTTTGCGGAATTATCTCCCATAGAGAATGACTTCAATCTTGATCCTGAGACCATTATCGAAAATACAGGTGTCTTTTTGAAACAGGGAAAGTATTTTGAAGAAACAGGATGTACGCATCTTGCCGCCCTTTTTCAGAACGAGAAATTGATTATTTCTTTTGAGGATATAGGCCGTCACAATGCGATAGATAAGATAGCAGGGTATATTTTAAAAGAGAATATTAAGACAGATGATCACATGATATTTACGACCGGGAGAATCTCTTCTGAGATTGTGAAGAAAGTGATCAGGATAAAGGTTCCATTGCTTGTTTCACGTTCCGCGGTTACATGCGCGGCTATGAATACCGCACAAATTTTTAATTTAAAAGTGATAGGGTTTTCAAGAAATAAAAGGTTTAATCTTTATACTTAAAAAAGGAGGAAGTATGAGGAAATTTTTATTTGTTCTATTTGCATGCCTGATCTTAAGTTCGGCATTTGCAGTAAATACCGACTGGGGTTTCATAACTCTTATTCAAAGGAGTTCCTATTTTGTTTTAGAAGAAGGCGACCATTCATTCAGTCTGATGAATGCAAGGTTCTTAGCCGGCGGTGATATCGTAAAAGACCTTGTAAGTGTTGCATTTCAGGCGGAACTTGACAGTGATGCAGTAAATATTTTAGATGCGAAGGGTATCTATAAAATGAATCCTTTCCAGATCACTGTCGGGAGATTTCTTGCGCCTTACGATTATTATACTCCGCAGTCATTTGCGAAGCTTGATCTGATTGAATATCCTATTCTTGAAGCATACAGTCCGTTCAGGCAGGAAGGGATCATGCTGAGTTATAAGAATGATTTAATCTCTTCTCATTTAATGGTTTCTAACGGGAGCGGGAAAAATTCTTATGATGATACAGATAAGGAGAAAGCATATCTGCTTAGATTAGATTTAACACCGTTCAAGGGATTCACTGTAGGCGGCAGCTGCTGGTATGAGAAATATGGAGTGGATGGTTTTTACAAGGATTCAAACAGAGCAAATTTCATGTTCAACTATAAAAATAAATTATTCTTCTTCAATAACCAGGCTTCATATATTGAAGAGGAAGATGCAGCAGATGCAAATATCTATTCATATGCATATTTCTCTCATTTAACATTCTTTCTCGGAGAGAAGCTGGAACTGCTGTCAAGATATGAATTTACAAACGTAAATACCCAGGTAACCGGCGGCCTCCAGACAAGATTTACTTTTGGCGTAAATTATAATATCCAGGGACCTAAAGCGCAGATCGCGTTCAACTACCAGGTTAATGGAGAAAGCGAAGAAGCTAAAATAGATAATGACAAGGCAATTTTAATGTTCATGTTCATATTATAAAGTTATCGAATAAAATTAGAGTCAGAAAATATTCCCAAAACCCCGGGTGTTTCACCCGGGGTTTTTTATTTATAAGTAGGTGGTAATCCGTGAACCGAAAGTGAGATTGCTTCGTTACGATAGAGAAGCAATCTCACTTTTTCGAATCACGTTTTTTTATTTGACAATATGTATACTTTCTGATATAATTATAATCTATGGTTAATTTAAATATAGAAAGGGGAAGATATGGAGAAAAAAGTTTTGGAACTTAAGGAAGAGCTTCGAAGCCGGGATTTAAAAGCGGTTAAATCGGCATTAAAGAAGGCGGAGAAACTGGTTGCGGGTGGTTTCTATTCGGATGATCTTATCGAGGTTCTGACTTCTTTATTTTTCAAGGATGTTTATGAGTATCCGGAATGGCGTGAGAATGTCGAGTATTCAGCAGAAATCATCGGTAAGGCCGGAAAAAAGTCAATTCCGAAGCTTCTGAATTTAAGTGAATCATCTGATGCGAAAGCGGCTTTTTACTTTGCATTGTCCATAGGCAAGATCGGGATAGACTGTTTAGATCCTGTAATTCAAAAGTTATTAAAGACTGAATCTGGTTATCTTAAAGCGGTACTGATATTTGCATTGGGTAAGATCAAGGACAAGCAGATGAAACGCGCGATTCCGGATATTCTTCCGTATTTAAATGATACTGACGCAGAGGTCCGTGATTCAGCAGCAAGGACACTGGGAAAGATATTCGAGGTAATAAAACCGAATGATATTTCGGAGAAGGAGACGGTATTGGTTTTTGAAAAGCTTATGGAGTTAATTAAAGATCAATCTCCCAAGATACGAACGAAAGCGCTGCATTCGATAGGGAAACTGCTTAAGGGCGGTTTTCTTCCCAATTCACAGGTTGCCCGGTTTGAGGGAGTTGTTTTAAAAATCCTTGGAAAGGACGGGATTTCTAATTGGGATGATGCCTATATAGTAAGAAGGGAAGCAGAAGAATTGCTTTTGACAATAAAGGAATATTTAAAAAAATAACGGAGGTTCAGATGAAGTTTTTCATAGACACAGCGAATATCAACGAGATCAAGGAAGCCAATTCCTGGGGTTTGCTTGACGGGGTAACGACCAATCCCAGTCTGGTTGCGAAGGAAGGGAAGGATTTCAAGAAACTGATCAAGGAGATTACGGCTATTGTTGACGGGCCTATAAGCGCGGAAGTAATAGCAGAAGATCATAAGGGAATGCTGAAGGAAGCGCGGGAACTGGCAAAGATACATAAGAACACTACAATTAAGATACCGATGACCGTTGAAGGGATGAAAGCAGTAAAGATCTTATCGAAGGAGAAGATCAAGACGAATGTAACCCTTGTGTTTTCACCGGTCCAGGCATTAATAGCTGCGAAGGCCGGGGCGACATTTGTCAGTCCGTTTGTCGGGAGACTGGATGATATTTCGCATTACGGGATGGACCTAGTTGAGCAGATAATAGAGATTTATGAAATCTACAATTTCAAGACAGAAGTAATTGCAGCGAGTATCCGGCATCCGCTTCATGTGCTTGATGCAGCGATGGCCGGCGCGCATATTGCAACCATCCCGTTTGATATTTTAAAGAAGTTATTCAAGCATCCGTTAACAGATGCAGGAATTGCGAAATTTCTCTCAGATTGGAAAAAACTTAAAAAATAACCGGAGGAAAAGATGAGAAAAGTTTTATTAGTATTCGGCTTAGCGGTATTACTTTTAATTCCGAGCCTTGTCCGCGCGGGGACCTTTGAAGATGTAAAGGATAATCACTGGGCATATAAATCAGTTGAGTCTCTTGCAGAGAAGGGGATTGTCAAGGGCATTCCCAAGAACAATAAATTATATTTTGAAGGCAGTAAATACATGACCCGTTATGAATTTGCTGTTGCA
>JAQVHJ010000165.1 GCA_028696285.1 bacterium | reverse complement strand
CTACGTTGCAGTTCTTGCACGTGAAACGGCTTTCACAGTTTACGCATAATCCCTGAAGCTTTCTTTCTTTGTGCAATGGCTTGGTTTCTTTTTCCGCCGGCTTTATCGGCTTAATATGGACTTTACGGATAACTTTTTTCGGGGTGTTCGTTTCAAACTCCTCACAGGAAATAACATTCTTACCTGTGCAATACATGCAATCTTTTGAATGAATGCAGTTTTCACAAAGCCCCCGGCTCTTTCCAGCTTCCTTCTCTTCTATTTCTACCTTTTTTATTAACATGAAAAACCTCCTAGTTTTTTTGTTTTTTTTCACAGATTATATAGAAGCAATACTTATGCCAAAGAAAGAATTCTAAACAAAAAAAAAGGAGATTGTGAAATATCTCTCAACATTACGCAAGTTGAAAATATACTACAAAATTACACATAAATTAGAAAAAGCCAATCTGGAAGCAAATTCGCCGGAACATAATTCCTCGGCCGGGGAATTATTCCCCGCTAAATTTCTTGCTATCCACAATTAGAACGAAGGTGTCAAACCGCGATTTTTTGTTCTAAATAATAATTATACATTTGTTCAGGTATTAAGTTGTTTTAATTTCATTTGTTTTTTTCTTCTTTTGCAACGGTAAATTAAAGTTCGCTCTGCTCCCTTTAATTTCACACGGATTCGCTTCGCGAATACACGGCAAAAACTAATAAGAATATTATTTATCAACTACCGAGCATCATGCACCACAAGGATGCAAGACGCTGCGCTAAACACACTGCTTTATTGCGGTAAATAAATTGGTAATTAGAACCAAGAAACTATGCATTGAAAAAGTAAGATTGAAAATTGTTAATATAGTTCTTTTATCTTTTGATACTCTGAAGCAATTAGCAGTTGATACTTTGAAATCAAGTGAGTGTAATTTCAACAGGGACTTTTACGAGACTTGTAAGAGACTTTAAATCACGATACTTTTCTTAAAAGATCGGGACGCCTTCGCTTGTCGCTGGTGAATGTAACGGGTGGGAAAAGATAAGTTATTTATAAACAAGTTGAATGCTTTGCATTCAAGAATTAATGGATAAATATATTCAAAAATAAAAGATGATCTTCTTAATCCCGTTTAATCCCTGTCAAAAATTCTTCTTGCATCCACTGTTTTGTTAAGCAGCAATTGCTCTAAATATAATTATCATATTTGATAATATCTTTTTCTTTTCAGCATGTTCAGCGTGATCAGAAGTTGAAAACACATCCGATATCATGTTAAGTAGTAAATGTGCAGAACATCTGCACTATCAATATTAAATCTGTATCTCTTTTTTTAAATAGCTTTGATACATTTGTTCAGGGATTAAGTTGTTTTAATTTCATTTGTTTTTTTCTTCTTTTGCAACGGTAAATTAAAGTTCGCTCTGCTCCCTTTAATTTCACACTGCTCGACTTCGTCAAGACACAGCAATACTTCAAAGATTATTTTTAAACTACAGAACGCCATTCACAACAAGGATGCATGACTCCGCTCCTTTGGGTACTCTACTTAGATGTATTAAATTATTATTTTATTTAGAACTAGAAATCGATTGTTTACAAAGTATGAATCTATTTAAATATCTGTGCCATTTGAATAAATGCTATATTCACATTTTTCAATTCGTAATGGTGCACCCCACGTGGTGCACTATCAATCTAAAATTTTCAATTTCATATTCCACTCTCCACACTCCACTCTCCACCTTCCACTCTTAATTAACTTACATGTCATATGTCATGGGCCGGCACCTTTTTTACTTGACTTAACAGATGTTTTATGTTTTAATATTATCAAGAATCGGGAGTGAAATGGAAAAAGCAGATATTGTAATTATCGGTGCAGGTGTTGTCGGGTTGGCGGTTGGAGCAGAGCTTGTGAAGGCGGGGAAAGATGTAATAATAATAGAAAGGAACAATGGCTTTGGGAGGGAGACCTCGTCCAGGAACAGCGAGGTAATACACGCAGGGTTATATTACCCCTCTGAATCATTAAAAGCAAAACTTTGCGTTGAAGGAAATCGTAAGTTATATCAGCTTTGTAATGAGAATAATATTCCTTATAAAAAAAGCGGAAAGATAATCGTTGCAGAAAGTAATGAAGAAGAAGAGAAGATAAAACAGGTTTTGAAGCAGGGAACAGAAAACGGAGCAAGGGGATTACGATTGATTTCAAAGTCAGAGCTTCAATCTCTTGAACCGAATATTATAGGAGAAATGGGTTTGCTAAGTGAAGAGACCGGAATTGTTGATACGCATAAATTAATGAGTTTTTATGAACATTTTATTACAGAGAAGAATTCAATAATCTCATACAACAGCACCTTAACGGGGGTAACAAAATCACAAAGTGGTTACATATTAAATATTTCCGAACCTGACGGAGTAAGTTTTGAATTGGAAACATCCATTCTCATAAACTGTGCAGGATTGGATTGTGACAAGGTCGCGTCAATGATCGGATTGGATATTGAAAAACTCGGTTATACCTTATCACCGTGTAAAGGTGAGTATTTCCGTGTTTCCGGAAGACATCGGGGTAAGGTTTCCCACCTGATTTATCCTGTCCCGACAAAAATCAGTCTTGGTCTTCACTTGGTTGTTGAACTTGACGGCGGATTAAAACTCGGACCGAACGCTTTCTATGTAGATGAATTAAATTATAATGTTGACGAAGGCCATGTCGAGCAATTCTTTGAAAGTGGAATTCGCTATCTTAATTTCTTGAAAAGAGAAGACTTGAGTCCGGATCAATCCGGAATTCGTCCCAAACTCCAGAAACCCGGAGAAGTTTTCCGCGACTTTATTATTAAAGATGAACGTGATAACGGGTATCAGGGTCTTGTAAATCTTATCGGCATTGAATCACCCGGCCTTACCGCAGCCCCTGCCATCGCAGACTATGTATTTAAATTGTTATTTAATTGATATCCTGGAAATTCTTTTTAAGAACACTTGCCTTACACTTTTTTTTTGTATTATGTTCCTATCGTATCAAATGTTTATACGACAAATCTTTCAATTCACGAATTACGATTTAACAGGTCACACATTTTTTAGTACTTATTTCTAGGATTACAGGAATTATCACTCTCCACACTCCACCCCCCACTCTCCACTATTATTTGACTTAGATGTTAAAATATGTTATAATTAAAAGATATAAAAAGAGCAGGTAATGAACAATTTAAAGATTACTGACATTAAATTTTATTATTTTGACACATCTTTTAAGGGTGGAAGGATTCGCGCGTATGCAGATATAACCTTGAACAATTCTCTTATAATACGGAATGTTCAGATTATTGAAACAGAACACGGGGGATACTTCCCGAACTACCCACAGAAGAAGGTAAAGGGTGAGTGGGTCAGCTATATCGTATTTGAATCGAAGGAGATAGAAAAGGAGTTTCGTGAAAAAATAATAGATGAATATATAAAATTTGGAAGTGGAAATGACACAAAAGATCTCAAATAATATTAAAAAGGGCGTTTCCGGTTTTCGGGGAATTTATCCGGATCCATTATCTCCTGAATTTGTTTTAAAGCTTTCAATGGCAATCGGAACATTTTTCAAGGGTAAGCCAATAGTCCTCGGAACAGACACCCGTCTATCCAGGGATGTTCTTGCATCGACTGTAATAGCAGGGTTAACCTCGTGCGGGTGCGATGTCCATTATCTTGGGGTGGTTCCCACTCCAACCGTGGAAGTAAATGTCTTGAAGTATAAAGCAGGTGCAGGAATAATAATCTCTGCATCACATAATCCTGCAGAGTGGAATGCTCTGAAGATTGTCGGGAGTGACGGATGCTTTTTAACACAGGATAAGATCAATAAGATCATATCAATATTTGAAACCGGAAGATTTATGTTCAAGCCGTTTGACAGGACAGGAAGGAAGTTTTATAAAAAGGATGGGGTTAAAAATCATATTGAGAATATCATTCAGAATAAGTTTTCAAAGAGGTTTATTAATATTTCACAAATTAAGAAGAGAAGCTTTAGCATTTGCATAGATGCAGTAAACGGTGCAGGGTATAAGGCAATTCCTGAATTCCTGACAGAAATCGGTATAAAGAAGATCAAAGTATTAAATGATGACCCCAACAAAAAATTTGCGCATATCCCCGAACCGACAAAACAGAATTTAAAATCCACCTTAAAATATTTACATGGGAAGAAGTTTGATCTTTGTTTTGTTGTTGATCCTGATGCGGACCGCTTGGCTATAATTTCAGATAAAGGAGAATATATCTCTGAAGAATTCACTCAAGCCCTTGCCGCTTTCAGTTATTTAGAATATAAGCGCGGCCCGATTGTTACCAATCTCTCATCTTCAATGCTAATGGATTATGTTGCGGAAGAATACCGTGTTCCGATCTACAGGTCTAAGGTCGGCGAAGCGAATGTTGTTGAAATGATGAAGGCAAAAAGAGCAGTAATAGGAGGAGAAGGGAACGGCGGGGTTATATGGCCTGATGCTCACTACGGCCGGGACAGCCTGGCAGGGATGTTCTTGATACTGGACCTCTTATCAAGAAAAAAGATTAAACTCTCTGAATTAATAAAGAATTTTCCTGAATATATAATTATGAAAGCAAAGAAATATTCCGAGACCGGGTATGTTGATATAGGTAAGATTAAGAAGGAGTTCCCTGATTGCGGTATAGATGAAACAGACGGAATAAAATTACTCCTTAAAAATGCCTGGGTACATATCCGGGCATCCGCGACAGAGCCTGTTGTTCGTGTGATTGCGGAATCTACCACACAAAAACAGGTAAAGGATTTGATTAATAAGGTCTTAACTTTAATTTAGGAGCATTGTAATGTGCGGGATAATAGGATATATCGGTGAAAAGAAGGCGGAAACACTAATAATTGAAGGTTTAAAACGCCTTGAATACAGGGGTTATGACAGTTCCGGGATTGCCTTGATTGACAAAGAGGGAAACCTAATTTTAGAGAAGAAGATAGGAAAAATCGAGGTATTAGAAAAATATTTACAGAAATTTACCAATGACGCGACGATGGGTATTGGCCATACACGTTGGGCAACGCACGGGAAGCCTACGGATATAAATGCTCATCCGCACACTGACTGTAAACATGAGATTGTTGTGGCGCATAATGGAATAATTGAGAATTTCAAGATTCTTAAAGACATTCTTGTAAAGAAAGGACATAAATTTATCTCTGAAACAGACACGGAAGTTCTTGTTCATTTAATTGAAGAGTTTTACACTGATAAATTGGAAGTGGCAGTCAGGCATGCATTGAAGGAGATTAAGGGAACTTTTGGGATAGTTGTCATTTCAAAGCGTGAACCGGGAAAGATTGTCTGCGCCAGGAATTCAAGTCCTATTGTAATTGGTGTCGGGGATGGAGAGAATTTTGTTGCATCAGATGCCCCGGCAATACTGGGACATACAAAGAGAATGGTTTATCTTGATGATAATGAAATAGGCATAGTTACGAAAGAGAGTTTTAATATAATTAACATGAAGAATGTTCCCATTACAAAAGATGTCCAGGAGATTGAATGGAGCATTGAACAGGCGGAGAAGGGCGGATATCCTCATTTCATGCTGAAAGAGATATTTGAACAGCCGGATTCAATTCAGGATACAATGCTTGGGCATTTAATGGAAGAGGTGGGAGATACACGTCTCGGCGGTTTCAGAATATTTTCGGACCAGGAACTCCTGGATTTAAAAAGAATTATTATTTTAGGCTGCGGCACTTCGTGGCATTCGGGCTTGATCGGAAAATATTTAATTGAACAATTTGCCCGGATTCCTGTTGAGGTTGATTATGCATCTGAATTCAGGTATCGTGATCCCGTG
>JAQVHJ010000164.1 GCA_028696285.1 bacterium | reverse complement strand
CCTTATCGGTTCCCGTGAAAATATTTTAAAGATTATTAAGAAGGTTGACCATGATTCCAGAATAAAGTTCATGGAGACCTTTGATCAGATCAGAGCCAATTTCCAGTATATCTTTACGAAATTATTCGGAGAAGGCGAGGCGGATATCTATTTACTTGATGAAGAGAACGTTCTTGATTGCGGTATTGATATCTATGTAAAGCCGAAAGGTAAACAGCCGAAGGTAATCAACCTTCTCTCCGGTGGTGAGAAGGCACTTACAGCTGCTTCGCTTGTTCTGGCTATCTTCATGATCAAGCCGAGTCCGTTCTGTCTCCTTGATGAGGTTGATGCAGCTCTGGATGATGCAAATATAGAGCGGTTCTTTTCATTGTTAAGGGAGTTTTCTGATAAGACTCAATTCATCATCATCACGCATAATAAGAGGACAATGGAATTTTCTGATGCCATTTACGGCGTAACAATGGAGGAGATTGGCGTTTCAAAGATTATCTCCGCGAAATTTTCAGAGGATGGAAAACTGATAACAGCGCAATCCGGAGAATAGCTGATGAATTATTTTTACATACTGGCCGGATGTCTTGCAGTAGTTGTTGTTTTTCTTTTTATTCTTAACCGGTCGAGGAAAAAATCACAAATCTACACTTCCGGAGATGTCAAGCTTCAAAGGATAACCGATTCATTTAAGAATAAGATCATCTCTGTTTTCAGCAAGGGAAATTGGCGTGAAATTTTAATAGAAGAGCTTCGCAGCATTTTTCTTGAATCGGATGCCGGCCCTGCATTTACGGAGAGACTGCTTGAAACCATTCAGAAAGAAATACATGATAAAAAATTAGAAGAGAAAGATCAGGTAATTGCTCTCATACGCAGCAGGCTTTTGGAAATAATGAAGGGAGCGGAGCGGAAGTCGGATTTTATCGGGCAGGGTAAGAAGATTATTCTGGTTCTCGGTGTGAATGGTGTCGGGAAGACAACAACGATTGGGAAACTTGCATATTACCTTAAGGAGAACGGGAAGCGTGTCCTTCTTTCCGCTGCGGATACATACAGAGCTGCAGCTGATGAGCAGTTGAAAGTTTGGGGAGAGCGCGCAGGAGTGAAGGTAATTTCACAGACACCCGGGGCAGATCCGGGTGCGGTTGTCTACGATTCCATTGAATCGTTTAAGATTAAGGATTATGACCATTTGATTATAGATACTGCTGGGCGGCTGCATAATAAGGATAATTTAATTCGTCAGCTGGAGAAGGTTTACAGGGTTATTAATAAGACCTGGGCCCGTGATCCTGACGAAACAATTTTAGTTATTGATGCGAATACGGGGCAGAACGCGCTTCAGCAAGCAGAAATATTTTATAAGAATTTTAGGGTTACGGGTATTATCCTCTCAAAACTCGATGGCACGGCAAAAGGCGGAGCTGTCCTGTCTATTATGGAATCCCTGAAAATTCCCGTTGTTTTTGTCGGGTTAGGAGAGAAGATCGATAGTTTAAAGGAATTTCATCCGGATGAATTTATTAATTCATTCATCTAATAAGGAAATGAGATGACGGAAATAATTTCACAGCGTCTGAAGGAAGAACCAAAGATTACCAAGTTTCAGGAATTATTCTCGGGCTTGGAGGTTTATTTAGTCGGAGGATTCCTTCCTTCTTTATTGATGGCAAAGCCGTCAAATGATTTTGACTTCACATTCCCGCCGTCTGAGTCTGATAATGTATTTAAGGTTTTAAAGAAGCAATTCGGGAAAGAACCGTTCTTATTGGGAAAAACACATGTTGA
Source organism: bacterium (assembly GCA_028696285.1). Taxonomy (GTDB): domain Bacteria; phylum AUK180; class AUK180; order JAQVHJ01; family JAQVHJ01; genus JAQVHJ01. Next base: position 4,171 of record JAQVHJ010000164.1, on the reverse strand, counting down.
GAAGACATACCGTATATCAACGGAGTGGGGAATTATTGATCTGACTGAATTTCAGGAGTCAATTGAAGAAAATCTGATAAAGAGAGATTTAACAGTAAACTCAATTGCTGTAAGATTATCTGATGCAGGATTAATTGATCCGTTAAAAGGCCTTGATGATATTCTTCAAAAAAGATTAGCTTTCAATTCCGAAGATTCCGTGGTCTCGGACCCGATTAGAATCTTACGGTTTTTTAGAATGCTTTCAAGATTTCCCGAGTTCACACCTGATGAAAGGTCATTGGACTTAATCAAGAAGCATAGAAAAAAGATTAATGAAACTGCTCTCGAGAGGATAGGGTTTGAACTTAAAGAATTATTTGCCGGAAAGGGATTCATACTATCATTTAAATTAATGACAGAAATGGGAATAACAGAAGAGATCTTCTCTGAATTACTTGTTAATGATAAGACAGTACTTAAAAGCGAGAAGATATTTCTTAATCTTGAAATATTAGAAAAATATCTTAATAATAATCCTTTTGAGTTTACCTTTTCTTCCGATGAGAAAGCTTCTGTGCGATTTACCGTTTTCTTTGATTTCATAAATAAATATAATTCAGGTTCAGTTACGGAGATGAAGGAATTGAAAAAGTATTTTTCATATATTTCCGAGTACCTTAAGCCGTTAAATATCCCGATACAAATAAAAGGGCCTGTTTCAAAGATAGGGCCGTACCGTAATGAAATAATTCAAATCTACCATAAAAATACTCCGTCACTCTATAAGATTACAAGGTTATTTAAAATTTTTGGTGATGATTTAAAACAGCTGATTTTATTTTCATTAATTGTTTTTGAATCGGAACATCTCCCGGAGGAAGGGGAGCCGGAGGATTTTATTATTTATTGTCAGGAGATTTATGATGAATATAAAAATTCAAGATATATTGAATCGCCTGCTTTAGTTACCGGGAATGATCTTCTCGAGCTCGGGTATGAAGAAGGCCCGGAGATAGGAAGGGCATTATATCTGATTGAGAAAAGAACTGAAGACGGTTATATAACCGGGTATAACGAAGCTCTCGATTATGCACAGGAGATATTACATTACAGGATTAGTCCGACGAAGAAATTTAAAACATTCAGATATTTCGCAATAGCCTTCTTATTCTTCTTCATTTATATTAGTTCAAGGATCTTCTTTTCAGAGATAAATTTTAAACAAGCGTTAAAACTAATGAGTTTAAAGAGCATACAAGTCAATGGTATAGATCTTCCCATTAAAAAATTGAACAAGGGCAAATCGTTATTCCCCCGGGATTTCAGGTTCTATTCCTCCCTTGCCGATTGTTATGAGATTAAATATTTTATCGGGAAAAAAGATTATGGAACTATAAAAACAATAATTGAATACAGAACCGAGGCAGTTGCCAGAGCCGAATGTATTCCGTACTTATCTGCTGATCTCGGAAGAGCCTGGGAGATTGTCGGAGAGAATAGAAAAGCGCTTTCAGAATATTCTTTTGCAATGGAGAAGTATCCGAGGAAACTGGTGTACAGGATAGAAGTTATACGGTTATTAAAGAGGTTTGGTGAATATGAAAATGCAAGAGATGTGATTATTAAAGGGCTTGAATTTACGCCGAATGATAAAACTCTGCTCACGGAGCTGGAGGAGATCAATGAAAAACTTGGAATCGAATAATAATGATACAGTTCGCGAGATAATTATTTTCCTTTTAATCGCAGCGCTAATATTTATCTCAACCCTGTTCTACGGTGGTTTGGGACCAACGGGAAATTTAATAAGATTGCTGCTGATCTCTGTAATTGCATTTTTAACTTTTAGAAATATATTGACTAACGGGGATTTAATTTTTCATTTTAAAAGGAATCTCATTTATTTTGTTTGGGTAATTTTATTTTTTGCTTACCTGATTTTTCAATTCTTCGCTGTTTCTGTAAACAGGTTTTCAAGTCAGAGTTCATTCTTCCACCTATTTTTTTCAGCCCTGATATTTTTCAGTTTGTTAGTGATGAATTGGGAAGATTACCGGTTCAGAATTTTTAAGGTTCTTATTTTCTGCGGATTTTTCCAGGCAACACTCGTAATAATTCAGAAGATAACAGGATTTGCTGAAGTTAATGCTGAATTTTTCCAGCCCCCGAGTTCGTTTACTCATGTAATTCAAAAAGCGCTTGGAATAGCGGGAACTGCAGGAACATTCTTCAATCCGAATTTTATGGTTGATTTTTTATTTCCGATTATTTTATTGTCGATCATAATTATTTTTACAAGGCAGTTAACAAAGTTTGCAAAGGTAATTCTATGGCTAAATAATATCTTAATGTTTACTGCAATTTTCCTCTCCGGAAGCAGGGGTGGGATAATTGCATTTTTTATATCAGCGATTGCATTAATTTTACTTTCAAGAAAAAGGTTTTATCTCATATTTATCCCGATTTTCCTTATACTGTTTTTTATTATTCCGAATCCGTTAAAGACAAAAGTTTTAGGCGGGAAGGAAGTTGATCCGTATATTTATAAACGGCTTGATATTAATCAGGCAAGTTTCAAAATGTTCCTGCAGAAGCCTATATTCGGTTACGGGTCGGGAACATACGAGGATGTTGCAGAACATTTCAAGTTTCCTGTAACAGGCGGGGCAGCAAATTTCCGGATGATAGCAAAGCAAGCACACAATGATTATATGCAGATACTGGTTGAGAACGGTATTGTGGGATTTGTTTTTATGTTTTTGTTAATGGGCTGGATTTTAATTAAGATAATTATAGCAAGGAAGAAATATGATGTTTTTGATTATGTTCTTCTTGCATCAATAATAGGGTTATGTATTCATGCCCTGGTTGATTTCAATCTCAGAATTCCGGGGGTTTATACATCGCTGATGTTATATATCGCGATTTTACTCCGCGAGAAGAATTACGGAGAAACATTTAAATATGGCGGGGAGAAACAGTTACTCGTTTTAATCATGCTTATTTTAGTGCTGTTTAATGTTATTATAATCAATGAATTCATCGGGGTGAATCTCAGAGAGAGGGGGAAGCAGCTTCTTGCTCTTGGGAATTATGATAAAGCCCAGGAGAAGCTTCTGTTATCAACACACTTTAATCATTTTGATGCTGAAGCGCACAGATTATTAGGTCTTACTTATATGGAAAGATTTTTCAGGGAACCGTCAGAATCCTTATTTGTTAATACCATTGATGAGTTCGAATTTTCAATGAGATATAATAAAATATCCGGTATGATCCCATTTAATTTAGCATACTTTTTTGAAAGGTTTTATTTTTTAAAGAAAATTAATAATCAGGATGCAAACAAGGAAAGGAACCAGGCAATTGATTATTATAAGCAGGCAATAAAATGCGAACCGTCTTTGGTTTTGTACCGGTATCAGCTTGCTAAATTCTATTTTAAAATTAAACAGTACAAGAATGCAATTAATGAACTTGACAAGGCAATCGAATATGAGGAGAATTATATTAATGCATACCTGTTAAAAGCTGTTGTTCAGAGGGAGTTGGGTAATGATAAGGCAGGACGAGAAGCGTTTGACAAGGGTATGGAAATTAATAAAAAATTCAGCGGCGCTGAGAATCTTAATAATTATGAAAGACAATTATTGGAGATTGATGTTGAGCTTGAGAACTATTTAAGAAAACCTTCTGAATAAGAGATGGCAAAGAAAAAAATTAAATATATAATATCAGAATTAAACATCGGCGGAGCTGAGATGATTTTGGCAGATCTCGCGGAAGGAGTGAATCGTGATTATGATGTTGAGGTTATCTATTTTACCGGAGATGCACCGCTTCTTGAAAGATATACTTCAAGGAAGATACCTGTAAAGAAATTTAATATGACCGGGAGATTTTCATATAAAACTTACAGAACTCTCATTAAATATTTAAGAGAAGAGAAACCCGAGATTGTTCATACTCATTTATACAGAGCGGATATTTACGGGGTATTTGCTGCAAAAAAAGCAGGTGTTCCTGTCGTGATTTCAACAAAACATAATACGGATGACTTCAGAAAAGCAGGCAGCCTCTGGATTTATTTCGATAGAAAATCTATGAAGAAATGCAGTAAAGTGATTGCAGTATCAAACGCAACTAGGGATTTCTTTCAAAAATATGAGAAGGCCGATACAGAGAAGTG
>JAQVHJ010000163.1 GCA_028696285.1 bacterium | reverse complement strand
GAAATAATTAATCCGGGAAAATATCTCTTTAATAATTGTTTCATATATTTACCTTCAAACTACGTATTCGTTGTTCCTTTCCGAATCACACGTCAAGTCTTCGTCTTACAACTCGCTTAAAGCGAGTTTACTCTTACGTGCAGCCACTACTGATTCATGCAGATTGCCACGCTTCGCTCGCAATGACATACACACATTTGCAAACCAAACAATGTCATTAGTCATCGCGAGGAGTCCCCAAGGTACGACGTGGCGATCTCTCTTTAAATTTCGATTATCGTATCATGAACCGCGGATTACTATTACCGTTCACCGTTTACTGTTGACTGTTTACGGTTTACCGATTATCCCTGATCTATTATATACCTGTCAGGATGTTTTGTCCAGTTTTTCCGAATCTTAATCCAAAGATCTATATAAGTCTTCTTCCCTGTAAAACGTTCTATTTCCTTCCTTGACTCAATTCCTATTTTCTTAATCTGTTCCCCGTTCTTCCCTATCACAATCTTTTTCTGAGAAGTCCTTTCCAGTAAGATAGTGGCATAAATCCTTATTATCTCGTCATCCTCTTCCATTTTATCAATCATAACCGCGGTTGAATATGGTATCTCCTGGTGACAAAGAATAAACACCTTCTCCCGGATAAACTCGGCAAAGATTACCTCTTCCGGAGACGCGGAAATCTGGTCTTCAGGATAATACAACGGACCTTCCGGGAGATACTTCTGAATAACCTTAAGAAGGGAATCTGTGTTCTGCCCCTTTAATGCAGAGATGGGAACGATCTCGTCAAATTTGAAATTCTTTGAAAGGTTCTCTATCTGTTTAAATAATTGTTCCTTATTAACCAGGTCCATTTTATTAATAACAAGCATCGTCGGCTTCTTCTTTTTTAACACTTCGTTGAAAATTACATGCTCAGACTCTTTCACTGCAGCGGCATCAACAAGAACAAGATTAATATCAACCTCTGTTAAAACAGAATAGGCCGATTTTGTGAGTAGTCTATTAAGAGGAAGAGTCCCTGTATTAATCCCCGGTGTATCAATAAATACTGCCTGGAAATCCGTTCCCGTAAGAACCCCGGCAATCCTGCTGCGGGTAGTCTGCTGTTTATGCGTTACAATTGAAATCTTATAACCTATTAAATTATTCAGTAATGTGGACTTACCGACATTGGGTCTTCCTAAAATGGAGACAAATCCCGATTTGAAAATTTTATCTTCTTTATTTTCCATTTAAACCTGCTTTTCCGGAATCTTTTATTTCTTCCTTTTTATTGATTTCTTCTTCATCTTCCGAACTCTCCTTCTCTCTCCCGGGAACAACAGACCCTCCGGAAATAATCATTTTCAACGCTTCTTCAACTGACATCTCAAGAAAGATTATATCCTTCTTTGGTAAGATGAGAAGATAACCTGATGTCGGATTTGGAGTAGTGGGTATAAAAATATGATACAGTTCTTTTTCATTTAACTTCTCCGCAATCTCAGGCGCAGAGGTCTCTGTCCAGAACCCGAGAGAATACATTTCCTTGCGGGGATACTCAACCAGAACCACTCCGCGAAATATACTTTTCTGCCGGCCTATGACAGCAAATGAAATCTGCTGAGTTGCTTTATAAATTTTATTTACCAATGGAATCTTATTAATGATATTATTACCTAAGGTTAATAGTCTTTGACCGAACCAATTACTCGCAAGCATCCCTATAAACAGCAAAAACAGAAGTAAAATAATCAAACCCATTCCATTAACATAAAATAGCCCTATCGTTTCCAGCGCCGGCTCTAATATCGGTTTTAAAATCGTATCAAAATATGTAAATAAATGATAAATAATATAAATCGTAACAGAAACCGGAACAACTATCAATAGTCCCGAAACTAAATATGTTCTCAACTTCTTAAGCATAAATTACGCCTTCCTCTTAATCTTAATCTTTTTGATTTTTCTCTGATCCGCCTCAAGTATCTCAAATGAGATATTTTTAATCTCTATCTTCTCCCCCGCAACAGGGATCCGACCGAGATGATTTAAGATATACCCTCCGATAGATTCTACTCCTTCCAACTCCGGAGTCTCAAGTTCAAGCTTTTCAAAAATATTCTCAATGTCAATGTGAGCGCTTGTTATATATGATCCGTCTTTCTGTTTCTCTATCTTTGGTTGCTTTTTATCATACTCATCTTCAATCTCCCCGAAGATCTCTTCAACAATATCCTCAAGCGTCACAAGTCCGGCGGTTCCTCCGTACTCATCAAGAGCAACTGCAATCTGGAACTTTTCATTACGCATTGTCCGGAGTAAATCGTCAATCCTTGCTGATTCCGGAATGAAATATACGTTACTCCTGCAGCTCTCTTTTAATTTAGGTAAACTGCCCTTTGAATAGAACTCTTTAAGAATATCCTTTGCATAAACTATCCCGACAATCTCATCTATATTCTCCCTGTAAACAGGAATTCTTGAGTAACCTTGTTCTACTATGATCTTTAAAACTGCCGAAACATCATCCGACTCCTCGACCGCAGCAATATCAATTCGGGGGATCATTATCTCACTGACCTTTGTATCTCCAAATTCAAAGATGCTTGTCAGCATCTCCTTCTCTTCATGCTCAAGTTCCGACCTCTTTTCTATTATATTTTTTATGGCATCTTCGGATAAATCAAGATTGAAACGATAGTTCTCCGTTCTTGAGATTTTATTAATCAAAACAAAAATTATTTTCACAAGTTCTGATGCGGGAAATAACGGAATATAAAAAAGGAAGTTCATTACCTTTTTCCAAACATCCTCCAACTTCTCAATACTACTCTTCCTTACTAAAATTCCGGTAAAGAGATAGGATGACGTGATAAAAATAGTTAATATGGTCATTGCTAATATTCTGATCCATAAAACCAGGTTAAACTTAATGAAGCATAAATAGAATATAAGTAAAACAAATCCAAGAAAAAAGCTGTACTTATAAAGAACCGTTGCAATCATTACCCTGTCAAATGTTTTTATTTCTCTCTTCAGGTTTTCGGAATTGAGAAAATTAAAAAATTCCCGCTTCCTCAACGAAACGAAGAATTGCTCTATATACCCGAAGAATAGAAAACCTGCATATGAAATTATCAATAACAAAATTAGTACAATGCCGTTCAGAATTCTCCTCCTTATTCGTTAATTTTTATTTTTACATTTCAGATTCCGGAACAATTAATTTTTGAAACTTAGGAAATATCCTGTACTCAACAGGAAGCTTCCCTGTAAGTTCTCCATCTGATTGAATGAACACTCTTTCCTTTGAAAAGAGTGTTATTTCTTTACATCTGAATAATATAACATCCTTATTATAAATATGTGTTCCCTTAAACACTTTGGGAAAATTTGAGATAAATCTGATAGGATTAAAATCAGCTATTAGAATAACATCAAAGAATCCGTCATCCAGTTTTGCCTTTGGCGCAATCTTCATATTATGCCCGTAAAATTTTCCGTTTGCAACCGCAACAAGATTGACCTTGTAATCTCCGAGATCCTCACCATCCTTAATCACCTTAACGTTTTTTTTCTTGTATCTGAACAATTCCTTAAATACCCCTAAAATGTAAACCAGTGAAAATAAATATTTAGACCGCATCTTTGGTAAACGGGCAACAACTTCCCCGTCAAAACCTGCACTGCTGATATTAATAAAAAATCTGTCATTGACAGCGCCTACATCTATTTTCTTTACCTTGCCTTTTGCAATAATCCGCACGGCTTCTTTTATATCTTTCGGGATCTTAACCGTTCTTGCAAAATCGTTTGAAGAACCAAAGGGGATAACACCTAAAGTCAAGTCCTTCCCTACTATCCCTTGTAAAACTTCATGCAGAGTTCCATCACCTCCTACCGCAACAATTATATCGAAGCCCTGATGCATCGCTTCATCTGCCATTTCTGTTCCGTGATGCTTATCCTTTGTAAGGCTGATAGAATAATCAAGGTTATAATAATTGCAGTAATACTTTAACTTTCTTAAAAACACCAATGTCTTTTTCTCGCCTGAGCGGGGATTGACAATAAACTTAATTCGATTCATTCCGTCTTGTGCTCTTTACATCCTTTCTTTCAGCAGTTTTGGAATATCCTGTGGAATCGGTGCAACAGGTACGCCAACTGAATTCAATGCTTCTATCTTTTCTTCTGCTGTCCCTTTCCCACCCGAGATAATCGCGCCGGCATGACCCATTCTCTTCCCCGGAGGGGCGGTTCTTCCTGCAATAAATGAAACGACGGGCTTCTTAACATACTCCTTAATAAAGTCCGCGGCCTGCTCTTCATCGTTCCCGCCAATCTCTCCTATCATTACAATCGCTTTAGTTTCCGGATCATCCTGGAACATCCTCAAGCAATCGATAAAGTTTGTGCCGATAACCGGATCACCGCCGATCCCGATACAGGTCGACTGTCCAAATCCTTCATTTGTCAGGGAATAAACAACTTCATATGTTAAGGTTCCGCTTCTGGAAACTACCCCGACATTCCCGGGTTTATGGATCTGTGCAGGTAAGATTCCGAGTTTTGTCTTCCCGGGTGAAATGATCCCGGGGCAATTCGGGCCGATCATCCGGGTCTTTGTCCCCTTAAGATAATTAAAAACCTGGATAACATTATTGGTCGGCAGACCTTCTGTTATACATACAACCAGATCAAGCTTCGCGTCTATTGCTTCATATAATGCATCTATTGCAAATGCCGGAGGAACATATATTACGGAAGCATTCGCTCCGGTTTTGGCAACTGCATCCTTAACTGAATCAAATACCGGAACACCGGAAACATTCTCCCCGGCTTTTCCCGGAGTTACTCCCGCAACTACCTTGGTTCCGTAATCAAGCATCTGCTTTGTATGGAATGACCCGTCACGCCCCGTAATCCCCTGAACCACAACCTTTGTGTTTTCGTTTACTATTATACTCATTTATTATCTCCTGTGTATTGTTTAATGTTTTGCCGCTTCAATTATTTTCTTTACCGCATCTACCATTGATGATGTGGTTGGAAGGCCAATACCCTCAAGAATCTTCTTCCCTTCTTCTTCATTGGTCCCGGTCAATCTTATAACAATGGGTATCTTAATCGGCTTGATCTCTAACGCCTTCTTAATTCCTGACGCGACATCATCACAGCGGGTAATCCCCCCGAATATATTGAATAAAATTGCCTTAACATTAGGATCCGAGGTGATAATTTCCAAAGCATTAACAACCTTCTCAGGATTTGAAGAACCGCCAATATCAAGAAAATTCGCAGGTTCACTTCCGAAATGCTTTATTACATCCATCGTGGCCATGGCAAGACCCGCGCCATTTACACAGCACCCGATCTTCCCTTCAAGCTTGACATAGGAAAGATTCTTTTCTTTTGCCATTCTCTCATTCTTATCATCAATATTTTCCAGTTCAAACGGTTCAAGATCCTTTTGCCGGTAAACAGCGTTGTCATCTATGATTATCTTTGAATCCAAAGCAAGTAAATGCCCCTGCTTTGTTAAGATTAAAGGATTGATCTCAACAAGCGTGGCATCTTTCTTCATGTAAATATCATAAAGTTTAAATAGAATTTTAGAAAACTCTCGAATCTTATCCTTGTCTCCCGGAAACATTTTCATTGCAATATACCTTGAATGAAAATCACTCATTCCGGAAAGGGGATCTATGGTAATCTTAAAAATGCGGTCAGGGCGTTCCTTTGCAACGGTTTCAATCTCCACCCCGCCTTCTGGAGATGCCATGATGGTAATCCCCTTCGAAGCACGGTCCATGACAAGACTTAAATAGAACTCCTTGTCAATCTCCATCGTCTCTTCAACCAAAACCTTTTTTACAGGAAGATCCTTGATTGACATAGATAAAATTTGCTTCCCAACCTTCTCCGCTTCTTCCGGGGTCTTTACAACCTTAACTCCGCCGGCTTTTCCGCGGCCACCGACTAA
>JAQVHJ010000162.1 GCA_028696285.1 bacterium | reverse complement strand
AAATAGAGAGTATTGTTTGCGTGTGATACATGAAAGTATTTCAATTTTAATTTTCAATGAGTTTTTTCAGTTCTTGTATCCATTTATCGGAGATATGGAATGTTGCGGGTTCGAGGTCATGTATTCGGTACCAGTATAGGAGGGCTGTTCTGTAATCTTGCTTGTTGTAATATGAATGTGCAAGGATTTTATATAGATTAAGTAATGCCTGGGGGTCGTTGGTCAGGAGGAGGGCTTCTTTACTGTATTTTATTGCAAGGTCCGGGTTATTGAAGTTGAGGAAGTATTCAAAAGCGAGTTCAAAACGTATTTCGAAGCTATTGGGGTTATTTTTTAATCCTTCTTCAAGGAACTCCAGTCCTTCTTGTTTTTTATTCAGGTTTGCGATCAGGTGATATCCGCCTTGTACGTAAGCTTGTTCGTGGTGCGGGTTCAGGTATGTAATGAACCTGTAGAGAATTATAAGATTTTCATTTTCGGTCCAGTAATTTCCACCCCATTCCCATGAATGGTGATATAGATCAACTCTGATCCAAAGGAAGTCAGAAATAATATTTCTGACGCTTCCGAGAAGATATAGCGGGAGATTTTCATTTTTAAAGTCAGGAGCCTGTGGAATCTTTTTATTCTGCATGAATGAGAGATGGAATGAAAGCATGAGAATAATTAACAAGGCAGGGATTACAAGGAATTTACTCTTCAGGATTTTCATTTAATTCCTTGAATGTTTTCGCTTTATCTATGTAGTAGGAATAGATAAAAAACCCGAGAATAAGCAGTGAAATTACCAGACCTTTTAAATGGAGATTAGCCCTGTAGATATCGTTCAGATACGGTTTATTGACCCATTCCACATGCGCATAATCTTTTGTTAAATCCTGCGGGTCATGATCATGTTGGTGATTCAGATGTTCATGTTCCACATCTGAAATTGAATTTACTTCGGTATTAATCACGGAGAGTTCGCTTAATGAATACAAGTCTAGATGTTTTTTATTATTCCCGTACTCGCCTTCATGATGTTCATGCTCTTCTTCAATGGCATGAATTACTTCATCAAGCTTTGAGAGGGAGTATAGATAATGAAGGCCAATAGTGACAATTATTATTATGACGCAGAAAAAGAAGAGGTTCATTTTCCGTTTTTGAATCATAGATTCTTTTCCCGGAATATTAAGTTTGAGATCATTAGAATGAACAGGATATATAGAATTCCATAAATTATGACTTCGAGATAATATCCAAAACTAATATGCTTAAATCTTAAGAGGGCTTCGGTTATGGAGAAGAACTCAAATCCAGGCAGAATAAATTTAATTAATTTAATGAAGAAGATCCCTCTGCCCTTATATGATTCCGTGAGGATGAAATTAATGTAGTTCATTGACATGTGCCCTGCAATGGAGATCAGAAGGGTAAGCGCGACATTAAGGACGGGAGAGAGGAATAGTGAGAGCATTTGAATGAATGATGAAATGATTGCCAGTTTAATAAAGACCAGGAGAATCGCCCCGATTAAATTTGTGATCATTTCCGGGTTAGTTTTTCCGACGAGAAATATCAGTTCAATGCCTATGATTGAAACGTAAGAAAGTAAGATGATAAGGATTCCGAGTAATTTCCCAAGTAAGAACGTGAAACGATCGACCGGTTTTGCGAGGGAGAGGTATATACTTTTGGTCTGGATCTCGTTTCTGACTTCATTAACACCCAGGATTAGGGCGAGAATGACGCCAATGTTAAACATTCCGCTTATTGAGAAATCGATGAGGAACTGGTATGTATTTTCAATATTGGAAAATTTCAGTACGCTTACAAAATAGATATAGATAAATGCTGCGATTACGAGCGCATAGAATAATTTATCGCGGAATGCCTTTAGAAGGTATTTATTGATTATTGCCTTAATCTGAATAAGCATTATTATTCTCCAGCATAAGTTTCTTGAACATGATCTCGAGACTGTCCTTTCTCGGGTAAATCCCGATTATTTTTGAATCGGTTTCAGCGGCAATCTTAATAATGTTATTTTTTACTTCTTCACTTTCGGTAGAAATTATCAATGTTTCCTCATTCGGGATCTGTGAAATATCGAATTCCTTTATTCTGTCAATGAAATTATCAGAGGGGATTAAATGTATTTCGAAGAACTTATTAATTTTCAGAAGGTCATTCATAGTTCCCCATTTAACCAGTTTTCCGTTTTTCAGGATACCGATATGAGAGCAGATTAATTCAACTTCAGACAGGAGGTGAGAAGAGAGGAAGATTGTTTTCCCTTCCTTTGCAAGGTTTAGAATGATCTCCCTTATCTCCATTTGCGCGATGGGGTCAAGTCCTGAAGTCGGTTCATCAAGGATAAGGAGTTCCGGGTCATTTAAGAGTGCCTGGGCAAGACCAAGACGCTGAAGCATTCCCTTTGAATATTCATGCAGGAACTTTTTCCGGAATACTGTTAATCCGACAAGGTCAAGGACCGTGTCTATTCTCTCGCGGGTAAGTTTCGGGTCCATTTGAAATAAGCCTGCATAATATTTCAGGATCTCATCTATCTTTAAATAGTTTTCGTAATACGTCATTTCCGGGAGGAAGCCAATCCTTGCTTTAGTAGCAATGTCTCTCGGGTCTTTACCGAGTATATAGACTTCTCCTGCTGTCGGTTGGAGGAGGCCGAGAAGGATTTTAATGGTTGTAGTTTTCCCTGCGCCATTCGGTCCGAGGAATCCGAAAATGCTTCCCTGCCTGATATCGAGGTTCAAGCGGTCGAGTCCGATAACCTTTTCTGTTTTCAGGAACCGTTTTATTTTATAAATTTTTGTCAGGTCGATAGTTCGAATTATACAATCACTCATAAAGATTAATAAACCTTTATTTTCACTTGAGTTGAAGTCTTATTTTTTGCAAAGTCAATTGCAATGACGGTCAGTTCAAAATCACCTGTAAAGATTTCGGGGACTTTCCATTTCCCGCGTGAGTACCCTGATTCCTGATCCCAGATCAGGGGGATTCTTTCCTTATCCGGGGTAAGGACATAGAGAAGCTGGGTATCTTGAGAGGCCTTTGCAAAGAATTCAATTGTTTCCCCGCGCCTTATTTTATCTGGTTTTGCCCAGACTTCAAGCACAGGGGGTTTACTGTCAATTGTATATTTCAATTTATCCGTGAACTGATTTTTAAACCTGTCTGTTGAGATGACGGTACATTCATACTCCCCGTCCGGGGTATCTTTCGGAACAATAAAGCGTACCTTCCACAACTGAAGTTCATGGTCAAATTCCGCTTCTCTCGTTTCACCGAAAGGAAACTTCACTATTACCTGGACAATTGATTCATCTGTCCTGATAAATATATACGGATCCGCCGGGCGGATAACCCTCGGCTTCAGAACACTTCTCGGCGCAGCAATGAATGAAGTGTATGGAGTTACAAAATTATATTTCTTTGAGATTTCAATTATCTCATTGATCCAGTCATCGTTTTCACCGTGAAGTTTGATTTGAAGCAAAAGGTATGTTACTCGTTCCTTTCCCCAGATTCTTGCGATGAAACTGTTAAGTTCATTTGTCTCCGGCAATGAGATATCGGGATATTCATATTCAACGGGGGAGCCTGAAACTTTCCCGATTACTTTAATATCTCCGGTTGATGCGTTATTGTATTTTCCTACGAAGAACTGCTGTTGTTTAAAAAAGACCGGTTTACTCTCCATAGGTAAAACGTCATATACCGTGTGATTCCCCCAGTCAATATTTATGTCTGAAAGAAATGCCAAAGTAAATTTCTCTGTAAATGCCTTGAGAATTTTATCATAATTCTCGAATTCCCTTGCTGATTGGTAGTCGCCAAAGGTAGAGTCGGCTAAGAGTTCCATGAACAATCTATTCGCATAGTTCCCGATACCGAAGGAAAATATCTTTGTTCCTTTATTCATTTTTGATATTTCATTTGAAATCTTGTTATAGTCAATTTCATAATAACTGACATTCCCGTCTGAAATGAAGATAATATCGGTGTCTTCCGGATTTCCGGAACTGTTGATCTTTTCAAATGCCATTTCAAATGTTTTAATGAAATTGGTTCCGCCGTAATATTCAAGATTATTAATGAACTCAATAACTTCTGTTTGTTCTGAAGATGTATTATCCTTGAATGAATCAGAATAGAACTCGGGGTAGTTATGGAAATAGAGGAGGTTAAACTTATCTTCGGGGGTTAAGCTTTTGAGTATCTTTCCGACAACATCCGCGAACATATTTTTTGACGATTTCACTGATGCTGAACGGTCAAGGAGAATAAGGTAATTTTTCGGTTTACGTTCCTGCTGAAAGATATTTTCCTGCGGAATGAATGATAATAGGAAATACCCTTCTTCTTGCGCTGTATTCTTATGAGTCAGGAATGAGAATCCGAGATCTTCCGGCTGGAACGTGACATAGAACCCGAAGTCCTTATCAGGATCAATGTTCTTATCTGACCAGGTAATTTCATATGTATTGTCATCTTTCTTTTTTATATCAATATTTTTATGTTCAGGTTCAATCTTTTGGATAGGCATATCACTTTGGAAAGTTGCAGTAATTGAAATGTTTTCAATGGGTTCAGAGGATTTTTCCGATACGAGGGCGAACCGGTAGTGCATTGTGTTAGAATCAATTCTAAGCATTTGCGTATATTCAAGTTCAAGACGTTTTGTTCCATAACCGGGTATGGGCGCGAGCCTTGCGGAGAATTCATTTTCTTTTCTATGTTCGAGTAATCCCGGGTCGATTGCACGGCGTACAAGAGATTCATAAATTTCCCGGGCTCTTCTCTTTTCCATGATTACGCCGCGGATCTTCTTTCCATTATCCCAGACTGAGAAATTTGAGATTTCGGAACCTTCATCAATAGGGAAGATATATTCACCTTCAAGGATATCCTTGACCCTGCTTGCAAAAATCTGCTTGATATAGGTTTTTGCATAGTTATTGGTTATCTTAATCTCTACGGTCTGTTCCTTGATATATAAACTGTTTCTATAATTGCTGCTTGGCACATGAATAAGGCCGTTAGACCAGGTAAGTATTGATAATGCTGTTAACATAAGAAAGATACAAAGGTTCTTCTTCATATTTAATCCTTTATTTTAAGTTATTTTATAATTATAACATTCAAATAATAATAAGTCAATTGATTTTTTAAACGGGAACGGTGAACGGTAAATGGTAAACGGTGAACGGTAAACGGTGAACGGTAAACGGTAAACGGTGAACGGTGAATGGTAAACGGTAAACGGTAAGCGGTAAACGGTGAACGGTAAACGGTAAACGGTAAACGGTGAATGGTAAACGGTAAACGGTAAACGGTAAGCGGTAAACGGTAAGATTTGTATTACAAACATTTGATACATAATGCTGCGTACTTCCGATTTAATAGTAAATGAATCGGTGCCAGACTCAACAAATTAACACATAAACGGTTAGCGGGGATTCGTGATTCGTGAACCGTGATTCGAAAGATTTGTATTACAAACATTTGATACGATATGTAGGGGCGAACGGTGTTCGCCCGTATCATTTGAACAAAATACATAGTAAGGTTAAAACATTTGAAATGTAAAACGGTAAACGGTAAGACGTGATCCGTGATTCGTGATTCGAAAGATTTGTATTACAAACATTTGATACGATATGTAGGGGCGAACGGTGTTCGCCCGTATCATTTGAACAAAATACATAGTCAGGTTAAAACATTTGAAATGTAAAACGGTGAACGGTAAGATGTGATCCGTGATTCGTGAACCGTGATTCGTGATTCGAAAAACGAAGAGAGATTGCTTCGTTACACTCGCAATGACTAATAACGTAATTTAATTTGCAAACGTGTGCATGTCATTGCGAGGAGTACCGTAAGGTACGACGTGGCAATCTGAATTGGTAAATGGTGAACGGTAAACGGTGAACGGTAAGACGTGATTCGTGATTCGTGAACCGTGATTCGAAA
>JAQVHJ010000161.1 GCA_028696285.1 bacterium | reverse complement strand
TGATGTTGCAGATGTTTAGAGCAATTGCTGCTTAACAAAACAGTGGATGCAAGAAGAATGATCCCGACAGTTTCTCCGAAACATCGGGACGACTTCGCTTCGCTTTTCGCAGGATTAACGGGATTAAAAAGAGAATATATAAATCATGATTTGTGATGCGGTAAACAGTCATTGCGAGACTGGCCGAAGCATAGCGAAGGACATGTCGTGGCAATCCTGAATATCATACAAACATTATTATATAAAATAACACTGTAGGGGCGAAGGGCCTTCGCCCGTATCATTTGAATAAAATACATCGTTAGGTTATAATATGTGAATATAGCATTTTAAATGATGTTGCAGATGTTTAGAGCAATTGCTGCTTAACAAAACAGTGGATGCAAGAAGAATGATCCCGACAGTTTCTCCGAAACATCGGGACGACTTCGCTTCGCTTTTCGCAGGATTAACGGGATTAATAAGAGAATTTAAAACGAAATAATAAATAACTTCAAATGATAATTATGTTTAGAGCAATTTTTGTTTAAAATTAAATTCTGTGATTCTTTATTAGCAACGGCAAACCATACTCATTTAATTAACTCTATTTCACACAGTCCGGACAGAATACAGCCGTTTAAAGTTAAAGCCGTTGACAAAATCTTTACACTCCTGCCTGAAACAAATTTAATTTTTTTTTGATTTATGACCGGATTTGAACAAGGATTGAAGAATCCCCGTTATAAACATACGAAACAGGTTTTGAAGCAAAAACGAACTCATACCTTTCCTTGAATTTTTTCAGGTAATGAATACGTCTCTCCTTTACCCCGTTCTCCATCTCAAAATCAAAGATAACCGGAACCTCAAACGGTTTATTTGTCTCCTGAATTATCTCCCCGTAGAACTTGTACCTGCCCTTCTCATCTGTCATTAAATGTTTGTTAATCCTTATAGTCGGGATCTCACGCTCTGTTAAACATTGATGAATGAAATTTTCAAGATTTGGCTTTAAATTTGACGTGATAAATTCAATGAAACTTTCTCCAGGTAACGCGTTGAATGAATCCTTATTAATAAAATCAGAAAGCTGTTCTAAAAATTCTGTTCGGCCAATAACTGTTTCAAGCATTTTAAAAATATACGGGGCTTTTTTATTAAGAAGAATATCTGTATGCTTACCCTGAATATTATTTAGAATCGGTTCCGGGTCAGGGATACTGAAGAGGAATGTCTTCCAGTCCTCTATAACCATCTGGCTGACTTCATTCCCTTTATTTTCTTCCAGGAACAGGTAAAGCAGGTAATTAATCAAGCCGTACACCAGCCAATTATCGTCAGAAATATCAGGCGAAATATTTACCATCGTGTGTATTATTTTCTTTAATAAATCTAAATTGAATTCCTTAATCTCCGACTTGGAAATTCCACAAAAATTCTTTGCATTAACATCAAGTTTCTGCGCAGACACAATTAATTTGAGCGAGTTGCTCGACTTAAACTTGAGTTTGGTTTTAAGGAATTCCTGTATTTTCTCGGTTGTTTCAGAAACTATTTTCATTTCATTGTCAGTGATGTTATAGTCTGAATAAATCTCATACATCTCTGATGATTTACTTCTCTTCAATTCCTTAGATAGCAAAATCGGTATTTCAAAATCCATATAATCTCTCTCCCAAAATGATAGCTTACAGTCTTCCTTGACCTCTTCCTGAATCTGATTCCCCTGAAGAATTAAATTAAAATCCTTTGGAATGAACAGGGCAACTAAATACATAAACTGTGGATAGTCCTCAAATACAGGAAGCCAGAAAGATTTAAGAGAGAACAGAATTATCCCGTTATTAAATACTTCATCTAAGGGGCCGGTATACCTGATTTCAACTTTGTTGTCTAGATATTCCTCAATATTCTCACCATCATAAGTGTATTGATATGCTTTCGAAAATTTGGAGTCAGATGCAAATGATTTTCGGGATAACTTGATCAATTCACCGTTTAACTTAATCTCTTTTATTTCAAATTTTTTATTGAGAACAAATTGAATCCTTTCGGTATGAGCGATCTTAACAAAATCAAAAACAGCAGAAATCACAATCTGCTTTTCTTTATCCTTAATCTCAATTCCTAACTTATAATTATTCAGCATTAACATGCCTCTGATTATTAAACATTATTTGTTAACTATTATAACAGAAAAGTTAATTCAAGTCAAGAAAAAATAATTAGGAGTTTCCCCATTTTTTTTATTAAATTTAGTTCAATTAATCATCAAAAGAGATTTTTATTTACAAAAGATTTTTTTAATGAATTTATTCTAAATATGTATGTAGGCCCAGGTAATGTCATTGCGAGAACCGGAGCGAAGCGAAGGGACGCGGCAATCTACCTGGGTAACAATGAACAGAAAAATATCCGGGCTTCAGCCCTTGTTTTAGTCCGATTAATCGGACGATGGAATCCATATCAGGAATAAATTCCTGATATGTTTTCGTTATATATACCGTGGTTAAAACCACGGCCTACATGCATAGAAACAATAAATTGTTTAATTATTAATAACACCCAGGTAGATTGCCACAATAAACTTCGTTTATTTCGCAATGACATTACCTGGGCAGGGCAATGCACCCTA
The DNA here is from genome assembly GCA_028696285.1 of bacterium. Classification (GTDB taxonomy): domain Bacteria; phylum AUK180; class AUK180; order JAQVHJ01; family JAQVHJ01; genus JAQVHJ01. The sequence goes on along the minus strand of JAQVHJ010000161.1, from coordinate 3,371 downwards.
CGTGGTGCTATTGCCTATATATCAATAGTTATAGATTTTATTCGCAAAATTTTGGGGAAACTCCTGAAAGTAATAGTGCTGGACACAAAAAAACAACACATGTATAAGTGGAAAGTGGAGGGTGGAAGGTTGAAAGAAATTGTGATTCGCTGCGAGCACGCAATTTCTATTTTTCATATTCATTCCACACTCCACCCTCCACCCTCCACTTACCACTAACAATGCAGTCCCGATGAAGCTACAACTGAAATTGGGATAGAGGCGTCCGGGCGGACGCCCGTATCATTTGAATAAAATACATAGTTAGGTTAAAAGAGATGAAATGGGACCTGATACCCTGAACAAACAGAAACTTTTACGAGACTCAGACAAGTTTACAGATTAAATATTTCTAATACACTTCAAAGTTAAATTAAATTTCGAATCATATTATCGAGACGAAGTCAAGATCTTGCGGGTGAAACGAAATGTCAATTACGATTCACGAATTACAGTTTCTATCCACTCTCCACCTTCCACTCTCCACTAATACTAATTCACTTTTTCCTGAATTTTTTCTCTTTTCTTTTTGTGTTTTTTTTGGGCTTCCTTTGCAAACTCATTCTGGATACTGATTGGACTCTTAAACCCGGTGAAGTGATAATAGAAAGGATTTTCTCCCAGGTCCAATAAATTCTTCGAATAAAATACCACTGCAGGGATCCCCTTGATCTCAAGTTTATCTAAAATATCCTTTACTACATCATATTCAATATAATCTATTATAATCTTTTTAGTATTTGACAAATTAACCTTAACAGGATAGTATCTCCATTGAATGTCCTTAATAATATATTCATCGGAAAATGTTTCATCCTCCATCCTTTTACACCAGGAGCATGAATCTGAAGAAAAATATAAGAAAACAGTCCGTTTCAAATTCGAAGTGGAAATAATAGTTGAAGTATTCCACTGTAATTTCATAGAAGTTTGATTGAAATACAATGTAATAATGAATAAAACCGCTATTACGATAGAAAAGACTCCGGGATATTCATTCTTTCTGCTGTTTCTCGCATTGAATATATCCATTAATTCTTAAACTCCTTCAGGTTGAATCTCTTTATGCTTAATATAAGGAAAATTACTGAAACAAAAATAAATAATGAAACTGAAGCTGTTGATAATGCATATGCCTCAACCCCCATCAAATGGAGGAACATTTTCCCGGAAATAAGAAATGGCGATAGTATTTTATATAATATAGACAGCATGTAAAATTTCGATGGAGGGATTCCGGGGACATCTAATTTAAAAAGAAAATATGAAGATAAGGTAATACATAAATTAATATACAGGTAAAAAACCAGGAATGCCACGCCTTCATTAAGGAAACTGGTAAAGAATAGAAGTAAAGAGCTGAAATAGATCAATACAAGTAATGTACTTAGCATAAATTTCCCGAAACCCGGAATTGAATTACCTGTTTTCCAATAATAGAAAATAGAATTACCTGCAAAGACCAGAATAAATATAAACATTCCGAATAAAACAGTCAGAAAAAAAGCAACTACAATATACTGATACCGTTTTATAGGGGATATAAAGATAAAATCTGTTGATTTATTTTTAATGTCTTTACCAAGAATAGGAAATATCAGATAAGCAGAGATAATGAATGCACTGAAAACTGAAAAGACAGTAACAATATTAATAACATTTTTAGGATTTTCATTCCTGAAAAGAGAGATAAAATAGATATTCAAGGCAATAAGCATAGCCAGGAAAACAAGAACATTCTGAACCTTAAAATATTTCAGGAAAAAGTATCTAAATAGTCCCTTCATTCTTCCCTATATACTCCATGAAAAGATTCTCCAATGTTTCCTTCTCTTCTATGACTTCAAGAAGATCAAACTGTGATGAAAATTCCCTGATAATGGAAGGGAGAGAATCATCTTTAACATTGTTAATCCTAATTTCGTTTTCACTTATTATTGAAACATTACTGTATTTCTCACGTAAAAATACCTTTAATGAATCATCAATAATTTTAAATCTTATCTTAATATAATTTCCTTTCAAATCGGACATTTTTTTATCAAGAATAAGACTCCCCCCTTTTAGTACTGAGATTCTATCAACAGTCTTCTCGACCTCTGAAAGAATATGAGAATTAATGAATACCGTCTTCCCTTCCTTGTGCTTATCCTTGATAAAATCCCTGACCATTTTCACGCCGATCGGATCTAGTCCGAGAATCGGTTCATCAAGAAAATAAAGATCGCAATCTCGGGAGAAAACCGATGCAATCGCCAATCTTTGCTTCATTCCCTTTGAATATTTTTTTATTTTTGTTTTTATATCATCGGTAAGATCAACCTTTTCAAGCCAGGTTTTTATTTTTGCTGAGGTAATTTTTGAATTATTAATCTCGTGATATACACGGAAATACTCGCTTCCTGTCATAAAATCAGGCATGTTAGGCAATTCAGGGAGGTACCCTATTCTTTCTGCAGTCTTTGAATTAAACGGGTGTTCGTTTAAAACGCTTACATCTCCGGAATCAAATCTGATATAACCAATCAAGCATTTTATTAATGTTGATTTTCCCGCCCCATTGGGACCTATTAATGCAAAAGTCTCACCCTCAGAAACTTTTAAATTAATCTTATTCAGAACTTGTTTCTTTTTTAATCCTGCCCAGCTTTTAAAACTTTTATTCAATCCCTCAATAGAAATCATAAAATTTTATCCGATAATTTAAATATACGGATCATCTTTAGATAGATAGTTCCTGATGTAATCAGCGACAGAATCTTCAAGTTCCCGGAAGTTAACCGGGCACTTTGCCGATTTCAGACGCTTCATATCCGCTTCTGTAAAATACTGGTATTTCGGTTTAATCTCATCCGGCATCTCAATGAATTCAATACTCGGTTTCTTTTCCATTGCGAAAAATACGGCATTTGCCAAGTCAACCCAGGTTCTTGCCTTTCCTGTTCCCAGATTAAATATCCCGTTAACTTCCGGGTTATTAATCAGCCACCAGATTATATTTGTGCAGTCTTTAATATAAACAAAATCACGTTTCTGTTCACCGTCTTTATATTTTTTATTATAAGATTTGAACAGTTTAATCTTACCTGTCTCCCTGACCTGGTGGAATGCCTTGAATATTACGCTTGACATGTCGCCTTTATGATATTCATTCGGGCCGAATACATTGAAGAATTTCAGCCCTACAATTTTATTCTCAAGTTTATTCTGAAGGACCCAGAGATCAAACATCTGTTTTGAATATCCGTACATGTTCAACGGTTTCAACTCAGGGACTTTCTCATATTTATCGGAGAACCCTATAGAACCATCACCATATGTCGCAGCGCTTG
>JAQVHJ010000160.1 GCA_028696285.1 bacterium | reverse complement strand
TAATTTTTCAAAACATTTTTATTTGAAGGAGGGTTTTTGTTTATGAGGAGAGTGTGCGGTTTTTTAATATTTTTAGTAATTCCCATACTTTGTTTCGGCGTGATTGAATTACCGAAGGAAGGTGAAACTGTATTCTCAATTAAATCTGAGAATGGGGTATCGGATTACTTTATTTTAACGAAGCCTGAAGGGGTTCTTGTTTCCTGCTCGATTTCGGGAGATTCGCTGGATGTTGTCATTGAAGGGATCTCAGGAGAAGGATCTTCCGGTATCCTTAAGATAACGGCGATTGACAGTTCGGGTAGGACGGGTGTATTTGAAACGGTTCTGATTTCAACACCGTTTAAGAAACCGGAGATAAAATCGATTAAGCCGAGTTCAGACGGTATTCATATCAGCTGGAGTTCTTCAAGCAAAGATTGCCTTGGTTATGACCTGTACCGTGACGGGAGTGTTATTAAAAGCAATTTAATGGCGACTCAGTACTTTGACCGGGATGTGAATGTTCTTCAAAGCCATTGCTACAAGGTATCTGCGGTATTTGAGGAAGGTGAGTGCTTCTCAGAAGAGAAATGCGCAGAAGGCCTTTCATCTGTTACTGAACAGAAGGTATTTCCTAATCCTGCGAAGGAGAAAGTTGTCTTTACCGGCCTGGACTGTGGCTGGGAACTGGTTATTCTTAATGTATCCTGCGAGGTCGTCTTCAGTGTGAAGGCGGAAGACAAGGCATATACCTGGTATCTTCTGAATAACTCGGGGAAGAAGGTCTCTTCGGGTATTTACTATTACCTTCTTAAATCACCTTCCGGTTCCGTTGAGAAGACCGGAAAGCTCGCAATCGTGAAGTAGGGGGAAGATTATGAAAGGAAAATTGATTTTACTGATCATTTTAAATATGATTATCTCAATTTCTTCAGTTTCCGGGTTTGAGTTTGATTTTACAGAAAGACAATTGATAATGGAAGAACTTACGCTGGACCACACTTACGGCGCGAAACCTGTTTCTGTAACAATATTAGAAAATGACGGAAGTCGTTTTAACGGTGAATGCAAGATTGATGTATATTTGAAGAATGATAACGGGAGGCCCGAACTTTACCGTGGGTTTTTGTATTCCGGAACGAAGGAAAATTTGATTAGGTTTCCATTTGCAATTCTTGAAAAATATGATATAATATATTTGAAGGCATGGTTTGACGAAGGAGACACATTGGAGTGTTACCGGAAAATACCGAAGGAGAAGGCAATGCCTGAAAAGGTTTCAGGAAAAGATTTGGGTGAGAATTTGATAGTCTGGTACAGTAAAAATTTCACGGTTGAAGACTGCAGGATTGAACGTGGAGATGATAATATAATGCGAATAGGTTTCTCAATATCTAATTCAACACCCCCTTGGCCTACCGAAGCCCATTCCTTCTATATGATCTATAATTCAACGGGTGAGTTCACGGATAGTTTCGGGTATATAGGCTCTGCTCACGCGGAGGGAAATTCATCAATCAATAATACCATGTTCGGTCCAACAGGCGAGATGATCTATTACAAGGTAACCGGGAACCTGACTGAAGAGAAGACTGAATATAATCTTCCTGTATCCTGGAGTTATTATGTATCATCATACGGGACTTCAGGTTTTGTTAACGGGACACCTGAATTATGCGATTCCATGTTCAACAGCAGGTCAATGATAAAGAGCGGGTCGTGCAGCTGCTGCTGGTACAATTATGAATTCCCTCTTATCGAGGAAGGTGAGAATTACAACTGCGGGAGTTACCGTTTGAAAAAAGCTTCGGGAGATGAAGGCGCTTTTTTCATGAGTTCGCATTACAATTACATGGACCGGTTCGCATTTGACGGAGACAAGAAGGTTTATACCTATATTAATTATGATGAGTCTGATCAATTTGAAAGGTGCAATCCTCCGGATACGAATATGTTTGAATGGAAATTCATAGATGGAACTAAATTCAGGGAATATGTAATAACCGGTCCCGGATTTGAGAATAGGTATGATCTCTATTCCGCGTACATAACCGATGTCGGGATAATTCACCGTGACACAAATGACGAGGATGTGATTTTCTGGGTAAACAATAGTCAGTTATACTGGAATCTTAATGATACCCCGCTCACCGGGATAAATAATTACAATTACGGGTTTGATTATTTCAAGGTGAATGATAATGAAATAGTTGTTCTTCCGAGTTCCCGGGATTCAGGAAATAAGAATCAGAAAGGACTGCGGATAACGTTTATTCCTCCTGATAATCCGTCTGCAGGAGGTTTATTCAGGAGCGATGAACAAATAATCATTGAAGATATCCCGATACCCGCTTATACGATAAGTTACGGGAATTATTCTGAGTATAAATATGCTCTTGATGATTTCGGCAACATTTATTATATCGAACTTTACAGGACACCGAGGAATGCGATAAAGACGCGGTTATATTACGGGTCATTTAATGATTTGGAGAAGAAGGAAGAGATAGCTCAGTTTAATTTCTTTTCCGTTGCCGATATCGAAGCCGATGAAAAAGGAGATGTCTGGATCGTATATCAGAACAGGATAATGCAGGCCAAAGGAGGAATTACAGAGAGGATAGACCTGAAGAAGAAGGAGCAGGAGCACCCTGCTGAGGAGTATTTTGCAGATGTCTGGTTTACATATCCTGAGAATGAGTTTTATCCCGGGGAACCGCATAAGTATGTCCCCGCACCTGATACGGAGATAGGTATTAATATATCCATCAAGGACATTGAAGGTAATCCAATAGATTCATCGTTCAGCGGATCAGTTGAATTGAGTTTGGAACCTGTCCCGCCGTTTGAGGAGGTGTACAGCCACTCTTTCGAAAGTCAAGTTCCGACAGTAAGTTCATTACAGAAGATAAGCAGAGAAGAAGTTTTAGATATTACTTTACAGATTGAGAATGGTCAAATAAAAGAATTAGATCAGCATACGATAAAAGTAAAAGACCATCTTTCAAATTCAAAATTAGATGTAGATATTACTTTATTGCTTCAAAATGGACAAATTATAAGACTTGATAAGATAGAAAACCCATTAAGTATTGATAATGATGGAGATAATCTCCCCGATCTTTGGGAGAGTTATCAGGTCAGCAAGTTAAGAGAAAGAGGTTTTAGAGAATATAATACTACACAAGTAATCACATTAAAAATAGCTGACGGAACAGAGGAATCAGTTGAGATCTGGAGTAATACTTATATAAATGAAAATTGGGATAATGATCCTATCCGTAATTGTTATCAAAATGATCTTAATGCCAATGACGCGTGGATAAGAAAAGGGGAAGGATTACGAGCTATTGATGAATACAGGGGGTATTCCGAATCAGACGGAGGATCATTAAAAGAGCGTTTAAACTGTTATGAGATAGAAAAGTTTGTAAAGTTTGGAAATAATGTTGAATACGAAGGAAAAACTTATACTCCTCGTGAGGTTTTCTTAGAACAATCTTCTATTAATGGCAATCAAAGTCCATTAAAAACGATTGAAGAAAAACTATTAATAAGATATATAATTCTTAATGATATTTCATCAAGTTGTTTAAAAGCTTATCCATATTTAGGAAATTTAAATTTGTTTACAGAAGAAAAAAAAGAAGCAGAACTCCGATATTTTCAGCGACATCTTTTGGAATTGTATAGATATAGAGATGAAGATGAAGAACATAAACAATATTGTCGTGACGAAAAAGAGAGAGTTGTATCAAATCGGGGGCATTTTTTTAAATTTTCTATTCCCAAAAATGTTGATACTTCAGGGGGGGATTATGTTCCTATATATGGGCAAAAAAAGCAAGGAGAAGAAGCATGGGATATTCAAGCATGTTATGATACTGAAGAAATTCACGAAAGATCAGTTAAAAAAGAAGGCTCAGATTATGTACAAGTTCCAGGGACAATGTTTGGAAGAAATATTTATGAAAAAATAAATTGTGAAGTTCAAAATACTTCGTTGATTTATTTAGGATCGATATTAAATATGTATAAAAAATATACAGAGTGGGAAGAATATACAGTTCAGAATACAGAGGAAGAAAGAAAATTTCTTTACAATATGTATTCATCAAGATTATATATAAAAGATTCCAATGGATCGACACCTCTTGAGGATGGAATTTATCGTTATACAACAGATCCAGTATATGGTATTTCTAGATTTATTTTTCTAACACCAAAAACCTATTTCGAAAGAAAATGGTATAATATTTATACTTGGAATTCTAACTTAAAAGAAGACAATGGATTTGATCCAGATGAGAAAAAAGTGTATAAAGTAATATTATCACAATCCGAGTTTATTTTTCGTGCATCATTGCATGAGATAGGACATGCTTATAATCTTGACCACCCTAATACCAAAGCATATAATATAATAATCAATACATATAAACCGTGCAATAATCCTGAAAATTTTACTCCAATGGCTGTTGGTAATGGGATTTGGGTTGGTGAATTTTATACACAAGAAGAGTTAAACAATGAAGATCCTAATAGAATGATGAAATTTAATTGGTTTTCACTAAGATAATTATAATAATTAGGAGGTATTAAATGAGAAAATATTTTTTTAAAACAGTTTTAGTTGTAATGTTTATTTTTTATTCCGCTCTATTTGGAATAAACTGTTTTTGTACTAATTACCAAAATCCAAAAAGTGAAAACTTTTCAATTTTTGTTAAACCAGCAAAGAAGTATTTTAATTCAAAAAATGATGAGGTATCTTTAATTTGGAAAATAACTTTAAATATAAGTGATAATATTTCTGAAGATGATCAATTTTGGGTATTTCCGATCTATAGTGATACTGGATTTGTTAGGTTTTCTATTGTTAATATTGAAACGAGTGAAGAAGCTAAACTAAAATTTATGCCGATTAATTGGCAAGGTGATAGTTTCGAAATGAATAAAAGTTTTTCCAGTATAAAGGGAATTACAACTTTTGAATTATATGACATATGGAATTATAATCTCAATGAAGAAAAGGAATTTTATATTGGTAAATATCAGATTAAAATTGATTATCCCTTTGGAATAATATCATTTGGAAAATTTATTGAAACAGATAAAATTATAATAGAGGATATTGTTTATCAAGTTATAGATTCTAATAATTTTATAAACGGAAAAGTAATTTATAATCCTCAAAAATGGAATATTCAATGGATCGAAAGTCAACCGGAAGGATATATTAATTGCTTTATTGGGAATTTAGATTCAGGAACAGTTGAAGATATAATTTTAGATGAAATTTGGTTTAACGGAACCAGTAAACCTGAATTTATAGACATTAAAAATAACCATGGCGGTTTTGATGGAAAAGTATTACATCTAAAATTTAAAATGAAAGAAGTTATAGAATCAGTAATACTATATAATAATTCAAGAATGAACTATAATGCCAATATCCAAGCCAAATTAAAAAATGGAAAGATACTAAATATTGATAGTAATATTGAAATTATAAAATTAGATAAATAATAAAATCATAAAGAAAGACGAAATATTTATTTTTCAAAGAATATTGTTTAATAATTGATTTTTATTCGACATAATTCTATTTTCAATATTGACAATAATGATTTTAAGTATTATAATATATTTGTAATGAAAAGATGGATATAAGGATAGATTTATGTTTAAGTTTTGGATAGACAATACAAAGATTTGTAATGGAAATAATGACAATGAAATAGTTATCCTTCCGAGTTCGCGGGATTCAGGAAATAAGAATCAGAAAGGATTGCGGATAACGTTTATTCCTCCTGATAATCCGTCTGCAGGAGGTTTATTCAGGAGCGATGAACAAATAATCATTGAAGATATCCCGATGCCTGCTTATACGATCAGTTACGGGAATTGTTCCGAGTACAGGTATGCTTTGGATGATTTTGGAAACATTTATTATATCGAACTTTACAGGACACCTGGAACTGCGATAAAGACACGGTTATATTATGGGTCATTTAATGATTTGGAGAATAAGGAAGAGATAGGGCAGTTTAATTTCTTTTCCGTTGCTG
>JAQVHJ010000159.1 GCA_028696285.1 bacterium | reverse complement strand
ATTAAATGTTTATTCATCCCGGAAGGATAGAACGGTTTTAGCCCACCATTTTAATGGTGGGTGTGAAGGAAGAAAAATGATCTGGCGAAGTTCAGGATAATTTAATAACGCAAATTATTATTAATATAATGTTTATTTCAAATTTACATTTCAGATTTCGAATAACGAATCACATATTATAACCTGACGATCTATTTAATTCAAATGATACGGGCGAAGACCCTTCGCCCCTACATAATCTAATCACAGTTCACGAATCATGATTTCCCTCGCTATAAATATCCGCAATAGCCGCATAAATGCTATATTACAAATTTTCAATTTACAATTTTCAATGCGAAGCGTTAATCACGATTCTTTTTCTTCATCCCGGAGGGATAGAATGATTTTAGCCCGCCATTTTAATGGTGGGTGTAAATAAAGAAGAGAGTATTGCAGAGTTCAAATAAATATGGAAATCCGAATCTCCTTTAATGTAATGATAACAATAATCGTATGTAATATGTTTTTTTTACCGTGTATTTGCGAAGCGAATCAGTGTGAAATTAAAGAAAGCGGAGCGTGCTTTAATTTGCCGTTGCAAAAGAAGAAAAACAAATAAATGAACTTCAAGAAACATAATACCTAAACGAATGTAACATGATTATTTAAAACAACAAATACAGATTTAAATATGACCATTATATTTAGAGTATATGAAAGTTAAATTATCTTTTACTGTTTACCGGTCACTGTTCACAGAAAATTCAACAGCGTTGAATTTGCACCCACTATCAACTATTCCGTCTTCCAAAGAATTATCGTTTCCTGTAAATAGATGTCTGTCTTCTTCGGTTTTATCGGGACTTCGATATATGAATCTTTATAGTGATTGAATGAGTCTCTCAGATGCTGAAGTTCTTGTTCAAATTTTGTTTTGAGAACAGTGACTTCCTTATTGATGAGTTCGATATCGTGCTTTGTCTTGTCAACCTTGTTCTGAGCAGCGGTTGTCATGCTTCTTTTCCTGCTTGCCTTCGAAAATGCAGCCCCCGGCTTTTTCCGTGAGATTACGGAAAAAACGGATTCAACTGCTGAAAGGCCTTCTTCCCTTTTCTTTCCTGCAAGGTTATCTTCGTTTGCTTCCAATTCCGTCTTCTTTTTTAGCAATTTCTCCTCAAGCTTGTATAATTTCTTGTCATACTTATCTCTTATCTTCAGTTCATTTTCTGAAACCAGTTTATTAACCGCATCTTCTGACTTCCTCAGGAAACTCTCGACTGGTTCTCCCGGCTCAGAATAAATATTCAATTTCTGATTGAATAATATTTTCAGAGTTTGTTTCTCAATCAATTCATTGGTAATTCTTGTCTTGAGCCTGTTATACAAAGTTTTGTTCGTGACTGAATCAGAGATTGATTTATATTTGATCTTTTTAATCTCTCCCGAAGCAGGAAGCGCGGGATTATCAAAAATATTTGAAATCTCGAGATTAGACTCTTCCGCAACATCAATCTCCAAACCGACTTTCTTTTTTGAAAAGAACTGCGGTTTTTTCGAATCATACATTATGTCTGCGAGAATAAATAAATACGGATGGTAAAATTCAGCATTGGGATTCGTTCCCGGCACGAACATCTCTTTAAACTCAGCGCTCACATCCGGCTTTAAAATCTGAACCCCTTCTTCCCCCGACTTTTGCTCGGGGAGATTATGACTAACATACCCTTCAGTCTTAACCTCTTTCTTGATCTCTTTAATATCCCGCAGTGTCATCGGCCCGCGTAAATATGAAATAGCCCAGCGTGAGTTGACAAGAACTGTCTGATTCTTATGAACATTCTTGATTACAAACTGCCGTTTCTTAAGGCCTGAAATCAAATCTAAAAATTCTATATTCTCTATATTTTCGCTCTTCAAGCCGTCTGCCAGTCTCTGCTTGTCATTATCTGTTTGAAGTTTACCGATCATCCATATGCCTGAATTTGTAAATGCCTTATAGTCAATATCAACCGGGTTCTGCGTGGTCAAGTGAACCCCGACACCAAATGCCCGAGCCTGTTTCAGGAGAATGAGTAAAGGTTCCTTTGTCGGAGGATTCTGGGGATACGGCGGGATGTATCCGAATACTTCGTCAAGGTACAGGAATGCGCGAAGACCGCCTGTCCCGGACTGCGAGCGCATCCACGAAATCAGGTTATAAAGCAGAATTGAAGTGACAAACATTCTTTCATTCTGCTTAAGGTGCGCAGTATAAATAACAGAGATAGAAGGTTTACCCGATTCTGTGTATAGTATCTTATTCATGTCAACCGGGATGCCTTCGAGCCAGACCTTGAAAGAAGGATTTGCAATAAGAGAATTGATCTTGATCGCCAAATCATCCCGGTCCTTTTTCGGATAGATAGAATCAATATCCATTACACCGATCTTGTCGAAAGGCGGCTTGATAATTCCCTGAATGAGCGTAACAATATCAAGCGGATGGTTATTTCGCCAGTACCATTCAAATAGATTGACAAGGAGTAAATACTCTTTCATGGTCTGATCAACATTTTCTATGCCAAGCAGATTTAATAATGCGACAGATAACCCTTTGATCTTTTCAAAGAGAACCTCACCGTCCAAATCAAAATCAAGCTTGGGATCCTTGTTCAAGTCAGAAAGAAGGTTTAACGGAATCCCGACCGATGACCCGGGGGTAAATATTCTCACTGTTGATTTATTCTTAATCTCATTGATATAACTTGAATCAATATCCCAGGAAGCTAAGCCCTGTTTCCAGGTCTGGGCAATCTCCTGCGCAAGCTGGTCACGGGTTTTCCCCTGAACCTGAATCTGATTTTCATCAATATGCGGATAGAAATCAGAAGGATTCTGGTCAGAAAACATTAAGGAAAGATTGCACAAATCCCCTTTCGGATCAATAATCAGTAAAGGAATCCCCTCCTCCGCCATCTCTTCAAGCAAACCAATGCAGAGGCCCGTCTTCCCGGAACCCGTCATTCCAAGACAAATAGAATGTGTAACAAAATCACTCGGATTTAAATAGAATTTCTCCTTCAATTCATTGCCGGAAACTAGTTTTCCTAAATATAATTGATTGTTCATCTCTTCTCCTTATTAATATTGTAAATATTATAATACCAAATCTTTGGGGATTTTTCAAGGAAAATGTTTCCATTTTCGCATTTTCATAATTACAAAAATGCAAAAATCATTCATAAAATTATAAAACATTTACTTCCGTCTATGTTTCAAGTCTTATGCTGGCGATCACCATTCACCGTTCACCGCTTACCGCTTACCGTTCACCGTTTACCGTTCACCGTTATATCTTAACCGCGATTGTGGCATAATATTGATATTCATATCCGAATGTAATCTTACCGTATGATTCGCCTGTCGTTACATTATCCATATTCATCATTCCAAATGCCATTGACAACTTTACTCCTAGAGCAAAATAAGCTCCGCGCATTTTCGGGGAAATAGAAAAATCAACACCGCCCGGGATCACCCAGTGTTTCCCGGTAAATTCATCACCCCTTACAATCGCATCCCAGTCATATAATTTCACTCCGGTGAAATACCCCCATTGAAAATTCGCACCGCCGAGATCGATCGGGTCCTGGGAACTGAATTCAAGGCCGTAACTCTTCCCTTCAATCAGGACAAAACCATCAGAATTCTCCACCTCTTCAAGTGTTCCCGAAAATAACCGTATGGTATCGACTGAATTGTTTGTAATATTCACATTCGTGACCTCAACACGGTTGTTGATTGCATTGAACGCAAACTTCGAACTCGTCGGGTCATTATGAAATTGAACCGTCCCGACATAACCGTGAAGGTCCTGTTCTATTGTATAACCTACTCCCCAATACGAATCCTTAGAGAATGTTTGCCCGGAAAATATAATTAAACATAAAAAAATTAAAAGTAAACATATAATTCTTTTCATCTTTTTCTCCTTTGAAAAAATTGTTTGGAAACTGATTAATATTACCATAAATAATAAAAATAGTCAAGTCTCAATTTAACGGGGGGTTCTTTATGTTTTTATTTTAAAATCAACTAAGTATTTCTTTGAGCGTGGTCTGAGCAGAGTCATGCATCCTTGTGGTGCATGGTGGTCCGTAAGTCCAAATCACATTCTCTTGGTCTTTAAGTATCATTCGCTTCTTGGTTCATTATATCATTATCACTTTAAAATCAACTAAGTAAATTTTTTCTTTGTATATTCTCCGTGCTCGATGTTTATCCCGAACGAATGTGAAGGATCTCTCTGTGGTAAAATATTACATTCAATTGATTGAGAAGTATCGATTGCTATCTGGTTCATAGTATCAAATGATAAAAAGAACTATATTACATTTTTCAATTTTCAATCTAAAATTTTCAATATTATATTTTTTCCCTTCCGTTCCCTTCACCTGCGACAAGCGAAGCGAAGGCGTCCCGATGTTTCAAGGAAACTATCGGGATTAAAAATTCTCGTACAAGTCTCGTACAAGTCCCTGTTAAAAACACATTCTCTTGCTGCCTAAGTATTACTTGCTCTTTTGTTCAGGATATCGTTATCATCTTAAAATCAACCAAGTAAATTCATATTTGTATTCCTTCCGTGACCTCTGTGGTGGAAAATATTTTCCTTTCGATTCACAAAGCACAAATCACAAATTACCGGTTACGGGTTATTGTTTACAGATTACTGTTTACCCGTTCAATCATTTTTTTACCTTGAAAATATCTTATATTTAATGTATAATAAGAAATAAAACTGTTTTTATTCCGTATAAATTTAGAAAAACCAGGAGAAAAATATGGCAGAAGATTTAAAAAAACTTGAAAAGGAAATTGAACTCAATTGCGAGAAGATCCTTAAGGTTAAAGATGAAATTGCAAAGGTTATTGTAGGTCAGGATCAGCTTGTTCACGGCCTGCTTTTGGGGCTTTTAGGCGACGGGCATGTCCTCGTCGAAGGTGTTCCCGGGCTTGCAAAGTCATTGGCGGTAAAAACCCTTGCTGATACCATCTCGGCCGATTTCAACCGGCTTCAGTTCACACCTGACCTCCTTCCCGCAGACTTAGTCGGGACACAGATCTATAATATTAAAACAGGCGAATTCACAATTAAGAAGGGGCCGCTCTTTACAAACATCGTATTAGCCGATGAAATTAACCGGGCCCCTGCAAAGGTTCAGAGTGCGCTGCTTGAATCGATGCAGGAACGACAAATCTCAATCAGTGATGAGACACATAAACTTCCTGACTTATTCTTTGTAATGGCTACTCAGAACCCTATTGAACAGGAAGGAACATACCCCCTTCCCGAAGCGCAGGTTGACAGGTTCATGCTGAAAATTATCGTATCATACCCGAAGAAGGAAGAAGAAAATATTATTATTGACAGGATGACAACCGGGCAAAAGATTGAAGTGCAGAAGGTAATTACCCCGGAAGAAGTTATTAACCTTCGCAAGTTAATCTTCCAGGTTTTTATTGATGAGAAAGTAAAGAATTATATTACAGACCTTGTATTTGCGACGCGAGTCCTCGATAAAGATCCGCTTGATATAAAAGACCTCGTTAAATACGGTGCGTCTCCAAGAGCGTCCATTTACCTTACGATTGGCGGGAAGGTAAAAGCGTTCATGGACGGAAGGGCCTATGTAACCCCTCAAGATATTAAACAGGTTGCGCGTGAAATCCTAAGGCATCGAATCATCTTAACTTATGAAGCAGAAGCGGAAGAGTTGACAACTGTTTATATTATCAATAAAGTTCTCGATAATGTTGAAGTGCCATAACCGGAGAATTTAAATGATCCCGAAAGAAATTCTGAAGAAAGTACGAAGAATTGAGATTCAGACAAGCAAGCTTGTAACTGAAGCATTTTCCGGCGGATATAAAAGCATATTCAAAGGACGCGGAATGGAATTCTCTGAAGTCAGACAATATAATATCGGGGATGATATCTGGAGTATTGATTGGAATGTGACAGCAAGAATGGGAATGCCGTTTATTAAAAAATTTGAAGAGGAAAGAGAATTAACAATAGTCTTTCTCCTGGATATGAGCGGGTCTACCAATTTCGGCTCTCAAT
>JAQVHJ010000158.1 GCA_028696285.1 bacterium | reverse complement strand
GAAAAATTTTAATTACCGGGAATACAGGAATAGATTCTTTGTTGATGACAATTAAATCAGATATCCCGTTTAAGAATAAGCTCCTGAGAAAAATAGAAATGGAAAAAATAATTACGGTTACAACGCACAGGAGAGAGAGTTTCGGAAAACCGTTAATAATGATCTTGAAGGCAGTCGCGCATTTAGCAGGAAAATTCACGGACTTTAAATTTATCCTTCCTGTTCATCCGAATCCGAATGTGAAGGAAAATGTCCAAAATAAATTGAAAAATATACCAAATATAATTTTAACAAAACCGTTAATCTATCCTGACTTCGTAAGATTGATGAGCAGGTCATATCTGATTATATCAGATTCCGGCGGTGTTCAGGAAGAAGCCCCGGTCTTGGGGAAACCCGTTATTGTCCTCCGCGAAAAGACCGAGAGACCCGAAGCAGTAAAGAATCACGCAGCAGTATTAACCGGCCATGATACTAACTTGATAATATCCATCGTCTCAAAATTAATTGACGATAAAAGATTCTACAGATCAATGGCGAAAGTCCGTTATCTCTACGGGAATGGAACAGCCGGTGAGAAGATATTTAAATTTATCAGGAAAGAGATTTAATCTTATCATTTTCGTATTTTCGTAATTACGAAAATACGAAAATGCCTTTTCAATTCAAGATGAGAACAATTGTTTGATAGTTTTTATATTCTGTTTTGAAAGACTTTCCCTATTTCGAAGAGTTACGAAATTAATTTTTATGAACCAGATCGAGACTTTTAGTTAAATACATGCTTTAGATAAAACTGAGGTTGTTAGAAAAATATATTTTTCTCTTACTGATTAGTCAAACTGATTACAGAAAATCAAACAGAATTTAATTTTTATCCGCTCTTCACTAAACGGAATAGAGATTGTTTCGACAGGTCCTTCGATTCACTCTGGATAAGCAACGCAATGACAGATAATGTTATTACAATTCAGAATTCACATATACCATCATCACATTCCACACTCCACACTCCACTATCCACTAATATATAATTTTTCAACTTTTTTTGGGGCCGTCCCTGTTTTTTTATCAAATATAAGATATCAGAGGCCGGCACCTTTATTTATGAAGAAGTAAGACTATCTCGCCTTTGATGTTTTTCCGGTTTTTTAGTTCGTTGTAGATTTCGGAGACGGTTCCACGGATAAATTCTTCAAATTTCTTCGTGAGTTCCCGGCCGATTACGCAGCGGTAATCAGGAATATTATTTGAAAGGTGTTCCATTGTTTTAATTATCCTGAGTGGTGATTCGAAGAGGATAAATGTTGTTTTGACAGTATTTATCAGGTTCAGGATCTCGTTCATTTTTTTATCCTTCTTCGGAAGGTATCCGAGGAACATGAATGAATCAGTCGGGAGTCCCGATGCAACGAGACAGGTTAAGATTGAAGACGGTCCGGGTACCGGGGTCACCTGAATTTCATTTTCAAGAGCTTTCTGAATTAAATGATATCCCGGGTCGGATATGCCCGGTGTTCCGGCATCGGAGACAAGGGCGATAATCTTTCCGTCAAGGAGTTCCCTGATTAAATGCTGTGTTGCGGATTCCTTATTGAAATCGTGATATGGTGTGAGTTTTGATTTGATCTCGAAATTTTTGAGAAGAAGTCCGGTTCGCCTGGTATCTTCAGCTGCTACAATATCAGCTTCCTTTAAAATCTCAATTGCGCGTAATGTAATATCTTTCAGATTCCCGATCGGGGTGGAGACTATATAGAGGATTCCGCTCATCCAACGAAATCCTTAACAGCGGATTTTCTGTCATCGTAAATTTTAATAACCGTATGCAGGTTTGTCATTTCGAAGATTTTACGGATATTGGTATTTATACAGCATATCCTGATATCTCCGTCAGCATTCCTTAATTTCGCTATAAATCCCGCGATTACTCCCAGGCATGAACTGTCTATATATTTAGTTCTTGAAAAATCAATTAGTATTTTATTGGTTCCCTTTTCTGTAAGTTTGATAATCCCCCCTTCAAATTCCAAGCGTTCCTTTATAGATAATCGGGCTTCCGGAGAGACTACACAGATATCCTTTTCAGTTTCAAATGAAATACTCATATTATTCCTCGTTTATTATATTAAAAATTTCTGAAATATCATTTATCTCGTGGTGGTATTTATTGCTCTCTGCATTTCTGAAACGGTCATTGCGTTTTTGTGTGATAAGAATTGTTTTGAATCCCAGGTCGTATGCAGTATCTAATTCTGAATCGTTCCCGTCCCCGGTATATACCGATTCTTCAGGGGTTAAACCTAAGGATTCGAGAGCAGTTAAGTAAATGGGTTTATCCGGTTTCTTTGTTTTGAGTTGATATGAAAAATTAATAACATCGAAATACTGTTGGAGATTAAATTTTTTACGGAGAGTTTCAACCGTATCAGATGCATTGCTGATTATTCCCAGTTTAAATCTTTCACGCTTCAGCATGTTTAATACCTTCTCTGTATTCGGGTACAATTCAGCGGCATTATGCAGATATTCCCAGTCAATCTTCTCAAGTTCCTCCGCAGTTTCTGAAGAAAGGTTTATACCTAAGACAAATGCAACTTTCATGATACGTTCCTTCGTGGTTCCCAGTTTCCCGATTAAGCTGTCCATCCCCGTTTTCCGCCATTCAGAAAAGAAAAGCTCCATCTCCACACCTAATACATCCGCCATCTTCTTCTTGCCTTCAAAATAGACAGCATCATTCACATAACATAAAGTATCATAAAAATCGAAGAATAATCCCTTAATCATAAAACGACCCCGCTTACTTAAACTATAATATATCAGATTTTTCTCTAATTTTCAAGTAAAAAAAATAACGGTGAATGGTGAACGGTAATCTTAAAAATCAGTTCAGTTCTAGGATGGATTGCTTCGGGTTGCAAGCAACCAATCACGCTTCGTTTGGCTACTCAGATATCATTTTAAATGTTTTCATCAACAAATAAATGTAAAAATTATCAATAAACATTGTAAATCTGTCAGTTTCATGTGTCCCTTAAAAAAAATAAGGGACGGTTCTTTCATTTTTTACAAAAAAGACTATAAATACCAATATGTTGGGAGTGCCATTTTTACATTATTTAATCCAACTGGCATAAAGTGATCCAATTTTCAAAAATACTATTGATTTTGCAGGTGTTTACTTGTGAACTCTAGCACCAACGTCATTTTTAATTTTCAATTTTTCAACTTTTTTTGGGGCCGTCCCTGTTTTTTTTACAAAAAAGCTTGTAAATGCCAATATGTTGGGAGTGCCATTTTTACATTATTTAATCCAACGGACATAAACAGATCCAATTTTCAAAAATACTATTGATTTTGCAGGTGTTTACTTTTGAACTCTGGCACCATTGTCCTTACGATGTATTATTTTCATTCAATAAGGGCGAAAACCGTTCGCCCCTACAGTGTGTATTAATTGTTTGTAATACAATTCTTATATTTACAGTTCACCATTGACCGTTTACCGTTTACATTTCTTTTAGTTCACGAATCACGTTCCATACTTGACATAATTTCTTTTTTAGGTTATAATTAAAAAATGGAGTTATTTATGAATAGGAAAACACTTTATCTTATAGATGCGTATTCGATTATTTACAAGGCCTTTTTTGCCATTAAGAAGTTAAGTACCCGAAACGGCCTTCCGACCAATGCAGTTTACGGGTTCATGCGTTCGGTAATGAAGGTGGTCAAGGAGAAGTCGCCTGATTATTTAGTGGTGGCATTTGACAGTAAGGAACCGTCGTTCAGGAAGGAGATCTATACGGAGTATAAGGCGAATCGGCCTGAGATGCCGGATGATCTTCAGAAGCAGATACCGTATATCCAGAAGATGATTGATTATTTTGCAATTGATTCCCTTGCCCAGCCCGGGCTGGAAGCGGACGATTTAATAGGTGTTCTTTCCCACAGATACGGGGATCAGTTTGATATTAAAATAGTATCTTCGGATAAGGACCTTTTTCAGTTAATCAATGAAAATGTAAAGGTTGTTGATATTCAGAAGGATATTGAGTTTAATTCTGAAGCGGTTAAGGAGAAGTACGGGGTGGGTCCGGAAGGGATTCCGGATCTGTTCGGTTTAATCGGGGATTCGAGCGATAATATCCCTGGAGTTATGGGTATCGGGTTGAAGACAGGTATGGATTTAATGGGTAGGTACGGTAATCTTGAAAACTTATACGAACATATAGACGACATCAAAGGAAAGGTTCAGGAGAAACTGATCACTGATAAGGAGAAGGCATTCTTATCCAGAGACCTTGCAACGATAAAGACAGATTATGACAAGGAGATAAATATTACTCCCTATAATCCCGAATCGATTAACCGGGAAGGTTTAGAAGAGTTATTAACGGAACTGGAATTTATATCCGTATTGAATGAGATATTCCCTGACAGGACCGGGTTCCAGGGTGATTACGGGATAATAAATACTCCTGAGGCTTTCGCGAAATTTCTTGACAGGATTAAAAAGTCAGAAATGCTCGCGGTTGATCTTGAAACGACGGATATAGATCCGATCAATGCAGAGATTGTCGGGATAGGTCTTTCTGATTCACCTGAGTTCGGGAGGTATATCCCTGTTGCGCATAAGGAAGGAGAGCAGTTAGATAAAGATGCTGTATTACCAGGCTTGAAACCGATATTGGAGAATCCCTCTATTAAAAAGGTTGGGCATAACCTTAAATATGAATTTATCATTTTAAAGAGGAACGGTATCGAGCTTGACGGGATTTACATGGACACATCCGTCGGGGCTTATGTACTGAATCCTCTCAATCCCCGGACTAATCTCGATTCAGTGTGTCTTGAATACCTGAAGTTAAAGAAGACACCCATCTCCGCGCTTATCGGGGAGAAGAAGTGTGACCAGAAATGTTTCTCAGAGGTTCCGATTGAGGATGCATATAAATATACATGTGAAGATGTGGATGCCCCGTTACGCCTTGAAAAGATTTTCCGGGAGAAGATGCTTGAACAGGAGACTTTCCAACTGATGACGGAAGTGGAAATGCCGCTTGTAAAGGTTCTCGGTGAGATGGAACTGAACGGGGTCAAGATTGAAGTGGAGCATTTTGAAAGGCTGGAAAAGAAATACGATGAGGTTCTCGAGAACCTCACAAAGAAGATACATGAATCGGCAGGGACAGATTTTAATATCAACTCACCCAAGCAGCTGTCTGAGATATTATTTGACCGGATGAAGTTGAAGCCTGTAAAGAAAACGAAGACAGGAATCTCCACCGATTTCGAGGTACTGACAGAACTTCAGGGTGAGCATGAAATAATTGATTCCCTATTAGAATACAGAAAGATAAACAAGCTTCAAAATACATATATAACCAGTCTGAAGAATCTTATCAATCCGAGAACCGGATTGATACACACATCATTCAATCAGACAATTACATCCACCGGGAGGTTATCCAGTTCCAATCCGAATCTCCAGAACATTCCCATAAAAACAGAAGAAGGCCGTGAGATCAGGAACGGGTTCATAGCAAGGGCAGAAGACCGGGTTATTATTTCTGCGGACTATTCACAGATTGAATTAAGGTTCCTTGCCCATTTCAGTGAAGATCCGGAACTGGTCAAGGCATTTGAGAAGGGTGAGGATATTCATGCAAGGACTGCCGCATTGATCTTTGATGTAGATCCCGGATTTGTCACTTCTGAATTCAGAAGGATTGCGAAGAAGGTTAATTTCGGGATAGTTTACGGGCAGACACCCTTTGGACTTTCGAAGGAGTTGGGGATTTCCCAGGCCCAGGCAAAGAAGTTCATAGATAATTACTTCAATAAATACAACGGTGTCAAGACATACATGAATTCCGTAATAGATTTCAGCAGGGTGAACGGGTATGTTACAACCATCTTAGGAAGGAGACGGGATATTCCCGAGTTATATTCAAAGACCCCTGCCACGCGTTCTTTTGGAGAAAGAATCGCAATCAATACCCCGCTTCAGGGTTCAGCTGCGGACCTGATAAAGAAAGCGCTCATAGAAATATATGAAGAGTTTAAGAGAGAGAAGTTAGAAACAAAAATAATTCTCCA
>JAQVHJ010000157.1 GCA_028696285.1 bacterium | reverse complement strand
TATGATCCAAATGTAGATATTAATGAATTGAAGAAATTGATTTTGTGTTATAAACTTGATGGAATAACCACGAAGAATAAATTTCGTATTAATGGAAACTGGGGAATGACCGGTATATTTTATGATCAGGAAGGATATTATTATAAATACCCGACATTTGAATGCGAATTTAGAAAACCTATAATTGAAACGGAATGTAAGGAGCTGTTTATCGAGGAAAAGAATCTAACGTTTACCGTATCGTCTCTAGAAGGAGGCTCAACATATGTTATTAATAAAAAAATTAATTATGATTTACATTTTAAAATTACACATTAGGAGGATTGTATGAAAAAAAATGTTATGCTTGGTGTTCTGATGATCTGGATATTATCCATTGGATCGTTTGGATATGAATATGAATATATTCAGCAAATTTCTGTCTTTAACAACAGCAATGAGAATGTTATTCCTGAAGGATATCCTGTATGCATAAGCATAGACTTAAATAAACTGATTAAGGAAGGAAAGATATCCTGTTTTAGAAATGTTATGATTCTTTATGAAGTGTCGGGAGAAATGCAAGAAATCCCATTGTTTTTAGATGCGAACAAAGAGGTATCTGCTGAAGAAAAAATCTGGTTCCGGCTAAAAGAATCAATAAACATCGATTCTCAGACAACAAAATATTTCCTCGTTTATTCTACAGAGACATTTAGCTCTCAAGACGATACCATTCACCTTGCAAGCGGCAGCGAAAATAATAAATGGATATTTTCCGGTGATTTCAATGATTGGGAAGAATTCCGTTCTGATAACGAGCAGAACTTAGAATGGGGAAACTTAGAAGATGTTTTATATGTTTTTGATCCTACTGATGAATTAAATGCAAATGGAAAGAAAGGATATCGTTTTGAGTCGCCATTAAACATTTCAATGGTATCCTTTTCCGGAATTCAATTCTTCAATACGGAGAATGAAAGATTAAAGCTTAATTCAGGTTGGGACCGTTTATGGGAAACGGATGAATTGGTTTCAGGAACAACAAATGAATTTAATGTTCGAAACCTTGACGTGAATGTTCTTGGGCATGATCTAACGTTTATGCAGTATGTCATAACGCCGTTTAATAATTCAGAAAAAAATTATTTTACAATAAACCGCGTTGCGATAGCCTTTAAGGATCCTCCGACCACGCAATTATTGGGAGAAGTCAGGATTGGAGGAATTTCGGTATATAAATATTACAGAAAAATTCAGGTAGAAAACACTTCTCCTGAATATAATATTCCTGAGGGTTACCCTGTTGTTGTTGAATTGAATACTATTGAACTTATAGATCAAATGAAGGTTCAGGAAGATTGTAAGGATCTCAGAGTCTTTTATTATGCAAAGAATGAATCTAATTGTATTCAGGTGGAACGCCTTATTATTAACCCTAATTCGAAAAAGACAAAAATATGGTTTAGAATCTTTGAAAATATTTCGCCGTTATCAAAGGGAGAATACTATCTTTTCTATTCTCCTGAATCAAAAATAACCTTGGCCCAGGAACTTAATCTGCCTTTTGCATGCGATTCTGATAATGGAATACGAGTTTACAGGGATGATTTCGGTGGATTTGAAAAAATTGAAAATAAGGAAGGATGGAACTTAGAGAATAATTACAACCTGTTAATTGAAACAAAAATAAACACAGGAGTTTATGGTTTTGGCGGTTTCATGTCATATCAGCCGATGGGAGTTTATGATCTAATATTCTCGGGAAAGACAAACGACCTCGGGGAATTCCTCGAAGCAGAAATTACAGATTTAAACGGAAACGTTGAATATGAATTTATTTCAGAAGGAATGAATTATTATACAGATGAAATTGTTCCGCTTGATTCTGAAGAGAAAAGGTACATTAAATTTAAAGTGCGGGTATCCACCCCGGGGACTGTCTTTGAATCAGAAAAGGGTTTGTACCTTTCTGAAATATCGTTCGACTTAATTTACCCGCCGATAATTACGATAAGCGAGGAAGAATATATTAATACTTTTTTTGAAAAAGAGCAGGAAGCGGAAGTATTTAATTATTCAAGAGACTTAAATGTAATCAATAATTGCATCGAAAGAAATAACGGAGAAATAAAACTTATTATTGAATGTAATCCGGGAGATAGCATATCAATAGAAGTATACGAAATAACAGGAAAGAAAATTTGCACCATTTTTAACCAGCAGATAGAGACATCAAAAAAGGAATTGTTTTATAACCCGACAGATTTAAAGAGTGGGATTTATATTATCATTTGTCGAATCGGGAAAAAAGTTATTAAGAAGCATTTTATTAAAATAGATTAATACGGAGGCTGAAATATGAAGATGAAGTGTATTATTTTATTTATTCTGTTACTTTTCTTATTTAATCCGGTGCGTGCTCAGATTAACTGGTATTCCGAACCGGGTAATCCGGTAATTGAAAACATTATGAATACGGAAAAGAACGCAACATGTCCTTATATTTTATATAAGGAAGCCCAGGCAATTTTTTCGTTAACTTATGTCGGGAGGGGGTCAGATAATATTTTTAGAATACTTACAAGAAACTCAAGCGAGATCGATACCTATCCTTTAAGTTTAGAAAAAGTGCGCTTTGAAAGCAGTGTAATTATTCTTGGCGCATTTTTAATACGAAACGGAAACGAAAGGATTCTTTGGTATTCTGTAAAAGACCCTGCGATTGACAAGTTCTCAATATACTTGTCTGTTACAACTACGGATTCGGATACTTTCCCGGAAGGTTTGAAAATATTGAGTCCAGGCCCGGAATCTTTTGATTCAGAAGGAATTCAATTTCCATATATAGTAAACACGAGCACGAATTATAATTTATATTATTCAGGCAACAACGGAAGTAATTGGAATATTTATCTCGCAACATCTGAAGATGATATCGTTTGGAATAAAATAGATTCTCCTATATTAACTCCTTCACAAACATGGGAAGGAAATCGGGTTAAGTGTTCATCAGTTATTTATGATGGAGAGGTCTTTGAAATGTGGTATGAGGGTGTGGGGGGGATCGGGTATGCAAGATCCGGCGACGGAGTTAATTGGGAAAAGTATTCAGGAAATCCCGTTTTCACAGGAGGCAGCTTAGAATGGGAGGAAAATGGTGTTGCGCAACCGTCGGTTTTTTATTATGACAAGAATTATTATATGTTCTATTCAGGTTCAAACGGTCTTCGTTGGAAAATCGGCCTGGCTTCGGCGGCAGATGTTTTTCCTCCTAATACACCGGCTTTGGAATCTCTTACACCCTATGAACAGGCGGTGATGGTCAGGATCAATAATAAAATAGGAAAGGTTAAACATTTAAAACAGTATAATTTATATAGGAAGTGTGAGGATGAAATTAATTATATGTGTATCGGTACAATTCTTTTCGAAGGTGTAATGGAATTTTTTGACCAGGGTCTTGATTATAATAAAGAATATTTTTATAAAGTGACTGCGTTGGATGAAGCCGGGAATGAAAGTGAGTATTCAAATGAAATGAGTATTTATCCGGAACCCCCCGAACCTCCCGATACACCTATTCTTTCATGGAATTTCAGTTCAGAGATGAAGCAGCTTCAGTTAATCTGGACAGAAAATGCAGAACCGGATTTCTTGGAATGCCGATTATTTTTTTCTGAAGATGGAGAGGTTTTTAATCAGATATACTCCGGGGTCGAGAATGAATTTATAATAAATATTATAGAAAATGAATATTATTGGTTCTATGTAATTGCGGTTGATGAGTTGGGGAATATCTCAGAAAAATCGAATGTTATCAAGTTTATAAATGACACAATCTCTCCGGAATCCCCTAAAGTTCAAAAGAAAATATTCAAGAATTACGTTCAATTAGTCTGGAATGAATGCTCTGATATTGGAGAAGGAATACTTGGTTATAGAATATATCGGAGTACGGACAAGATTAATTATTCTAAGTTAAAAAGTGTTAATACGACAAAATATTTGGATTATGGAATTGAACAGAATTATACTTATTATTATTATGTCACATCAATAGATAAAAGTATCAATTGCAATGAAAGTATCCGCTCTAATATAATTCGTGCAGAAATAAAGGAAATCGTGTATGATATTGAAGGGATTTTAGTCTATCCGAATCCGCTTATAGGTGAGGGGAAGGTCTATATCGATAATGTCTATGAAGGGGTGTCGGTGAAGATTTATGATATTAATGGAAAACTGATATATTCAGAAGTGATAACCAATAAGAAGAGGCGAGCTTGGAACCCTGCGGACCAGTCTGATAGTCCGCAGGGTTCAGGAATCTATTATCTTGTCCTGGAAAGGAATGGGAAGAAATCAGTAAGAAAAATATGTATAATAAAATAGGAGTGAAAAATGAAAAAGTTATTAAAGCAAATTTTTACCGGGTTAATTTTGTTATTTATATTAATAAACTACGGGTGGGGATATACGGGTGGGTATCTGGAACTTGTGACACCGTTAAAAGGCCAGACTTTAGGAAACTCCGGGAGCGGAATTCTTTGGGGGTTGGATTCATTAGGAATAAATCCTGCCGGGCTGTCCGGTTGTGAAAGGATAGAAGTAAATCTTGGATATTTAGATTATATCAGCGATTTTAAAATAAATAAGGTCGGATTTGTTCTCCCGACTCAATGGGGAGCTTTTGCTCTTGATTATTCATCATTTCAGTCGGAAAAGTGGGAGATTACAACAGAAGAAGAACCCGAAGGAACTGGAGAGACTTTTTTTGAAGAAGATTCTTGTTTAACCTTTGGATTCAGCAGAAGGATTTTCTCAGATTATCTATATGCAGGATTTGAAATTAAACGAGCACAAATGAAACTGTATAAATATTCTTCAAAAACAATGTTGTTTTCTTTGGGATTTAGATTCTATAAAGATGGTTTCGGATTGGGTTTGGCATTTGAGAATATTGGGGGTAAAGTTAAATTTATTTCTGCAGAGGAAAACATTACCAGCGTTTTTAGAGTAGGCCTGGGATTAAGAGTATTTCAAGGGAAAGGAGGTGAGTTATTTACTTTATTTGATTTGGAAAAGAAGAATGAGTTAGAGCCGATATTTATTCCGGGGTTTATTTATAACTATAACGACTTAATCAATTTTAATGCGGGATACCGGATAGATGACGGGGAAAATGGAATTTCAACAGGGTTAGGTTTTAAAATTAATTCGGGGAAAAATTTAATATTTACTGTAGACTTGATCTATTCAGATGTTGGTATCCTCGGAGAAAAGAATGGAGCCGGAATTTCTGTGGGTTGGTAAAAGGAGAAAAGAATGAAAAAGATTATTTTGATCGTTTTTATGAGCAGTCTGATTCTTAACTTTGTTTTTGGAGAGAATAAAAATGAAGAGAAGGAAAAAGCGGACACAGGTAAGAAGATTGAAAGTATACGGGAGAAACAGGATAATAAAGAGGAATTTGAAAAGAATAAAACAAAAGGCCGAGACGATAAAGAAAAAAATCCTCTCTCAATTCACTCAGAAACAGAAGATAAAGTGTTAAAACCGGAAGATAAAATTCTGAATGAAGAGAAAGAAGGTTTTGGAATGAAAGTGCTGAGAATGCTTGGGTTTAAGAAAAAAGAAAACGGGAAGAAGAAAGGGAATGAAAAAGAAAAGCAGGATGATAATAAAATATTAAATGCTCAGGACGTTAAACGCCCGGGTCAGATCATAAAAACGCCCGAAACCCCGAAGGAAGAAGAGAAAGAAAAAGAAGATGACAATGATGAGAAGAAAAAGAGCAGTTTACCGGATGAAAATGAGAATTTGAATAATAAAATTGAGCGACCACATAAAGAGAATTGAGATCCTCCGTTTCACGGGTTGGCGGCAGGAAAACGGGTTCCTGCCGCCACGCATTATTTCAATAAATACTTATAAAAACATTTTTTCTCTTGAATTTGGGATATATTTATTCTATAATATTACCAAACAAGGGGAAGGAATATGTTCTGTCCGAAATGCGGTTATCGTAACCCGGATAATGCAAAATTCTGTATGAAGTGCGGAATCGAAATACCGGCAAATTCTTTAGAAGGGGAGACACTTGAGATTCCGAAAGAGTATCAGGATCCGGT
>JAQVHJ010000156.1 GCA_028696285.1 bacterium | reverse complement strand
TTCAGGATTTCATCGGATATCATACCGTTTGCTTCACATCCAATCTGTACGTTTAACTGGCAAGGCCATTTTAAAAATAGATTTAAGGATATCGGAAATTTCATCAAGCAAAATAAAATGCGCATCTCGATGCATCCGGATCAGTTTACGTTGATCAATTCACTCGATGTAAAAATATTTAAGGCAAGTGTTTCTGAGCTGGAATACCATGCAGATGTTCTTGATTTAATGGGATTGGATAATACGGCAAAAATTCAGATTCACGTTGGCGGGGTTTACGGTGACAAGAAAGAAAGCATAAAAAGATTTATTCAAAGATATAAACAGCTTCCCCAAAAAATTGCAAACCGTCTGGCAATTGAAAACGACGAAAGGAGTTATTCATTTAAGGATTGCTTTGGAATACATAAAGCGATAAAAATACCTGTTATTTTTGATGTTTTTCATCATAAGATTAATCCGGACGGAATTGAAATAGAAAGAGCATTAGAACTTCAGAATACAACCTGGAAAAAATCTGATGGAATACCGATTGTTGATTATTCATCTCAAGAACCCGGCGAAAGAACTGGAAAGCATGCCGAAACAATTGACATAAAGGATTTTAAGAAATTCCTGAATCAATCAGTCGGATTTGATTTTGATATCATGCTCGAGATAAAGGACAAGGAAAAAAGCGCTACTAAAGCAATAAAAAATATTTAAATTTATTTTTTTGTTGTTTAATCATTAATAAACCACCTTTAATTTTTCAACTTTTTTTGGGGCCGTCCCTATTTTCTTGACACAATAAATAAAATATGTTAAACTTCTATAAATCGTAAAGGAGTTTAACTTGAAAAAATTGTTGATTATTCTTTTTCTCTTTTTATGTGTTTTTGCGGTTAATGGTGAGATAATAAACCTTCCCGATGATTTAGGAGCAGGAGAATTCTATTTAATTGAATTTGATGTGAAGACAGAAAAGATTTCAAGACCTGTTACAGATTTCAAGATTAAACTGGAAAAGGACAATAATATCAATTTTACCTTCGTTTCTGATTATGATGGTATTATAAGAATTTTAATTAACAATGAGTTTATTAAGAAATACTCCCAAAAAATTTCATATGAAAAAAGAGACGGGGCAAAGATTCAATTAATCTCACGAAAGGTTAATCCTGTAACCGAGAAAGACATGTCAATAAATTCGAATGACCTTGATTTTATCTCCGGAAAATCCCGCAATGAAACCGAATTAAAAACAACATTCAAGGAGAGAACGGAAAAGTTCAGTGAATACCTTCCATTTGTTTTCGTTGCACATTCAATTAACCCTGAAAAGGACCGGGGATATTTAATCTCTCTTCCCGGTGAAAAATCAGATGCGGCGATTTTTATTCTATCTTATCAGTTAAAGGTTGAGATGAATCCTGATATATTCGAAGAATTAAAAAGCATCTCTGTTCCGGGCAGTGTTCTAAAAGATGACCTTGAAAAGATTTTTATTCACCCGAACCTGAAAAAGAAGGAATCTTCTATTGAAATCAGGTGGCTCGATTTTAATCATTTTAAACGCATTACAAAACCGGATTTTGAAATTTATTATACGAAAGATGACGATAAATACATCTTTGATTTTTTAGATGTAGTAGAAAAGACAAATACATATCTTTCGAGAATTTTAAAACAAAATAAGAGACACATCCGTTTTATCATGATGTCTGATTCGGAGTTAAAGAATAATTTCTTTTTAATCGGGACAGATACTGAGATTGTTGCTCCGATAACGTGGATGGATAATATCGTATTAAAAGTTGCAGGGATGAATGCAGAAAAGATCTCTTATTTCATGGCATTTTCATATATTCTAATGAATTCCCTTAGAGATATTAAATATTTCGAAACAGACCATCCAAAATGGGCAAGCATCGGTTTGCTTACATATTTAAACCTGGAAGGATATCAGGAGATTTTCAATGATAATGTTCTTGAAAAGAGAATGGGAATAAAAGATAAATCCGACGGGAAAACGGATATCAGAGAGTGGGGGAATATGAATTTTAAAGATAAAAATGACGATGATGATTCTAAAAAAGAAAAGGAAGGCGATAATGACGAAAGAGGAAAGAAGGAAAAGGAATATTTAAGCGCTGCCATAAAATTTTGGAAATCATTAACAGAAGAATATGGAGAAGACATCGTATCTTCTTTTTTAAATGAATTGAATAATCTTAACATGGAATCTGCAACAGAGAAAGCACCCGAAATTATTCTGCAAAATCTGATAAAGGAAAAAGGATCTCAGAAACAATTAAATTTTCTCTTTTAAAAAATCGAGGAAAAGAATGGCTGAATGGAACGAAATATTTAATGAAGAAAAATATATCAAGAAGATTCCTGAATCAATAATAATGAACTTTATCGAGTTCCTTGAACGGAAATTTTCAGAAAGGCCGTTGAAAATTTTAGATTTCCTTTGCGGAGGCGGTAGACATACCATTGCAGCAGCACAGCGGGGACATTCAGTGTTTGGATTCGACAAATCAGAAAACGGAATACAGTTTACAAAATCACAACTTAAAGAGCTGGGATTAATGGCGGAATTTTCAATTGGAGATATGACAGAACTTCCTGAGAAACCCGCATTTTTCCATGGAGGATTCTCATGGGATGCTTTGCATCACAATACAATTAAGAATATAAAAATTACTGTTGAAAAGATAAAACATAATATTAAACCCGGTGGGTATTTTCTATGTAATCTCCTCTCAACGAAATCAGACTCAAGAGGAAACGGCAATGAGATTGAGCCAGAAACGTTTATAAAAGAAGACGGTCTTGAAGCAGGGGTTATGCATCACTATTTTGACGAAGAAGAAATCTTGGACTTATTCAATGATTGGGAGATCATTTATCTAAATGAACAAATAAACCGCTATGTAAAAAGAACTTACGAAGGATTTAATACAAATCCATTTCCATATACAAAATGGATGATTTTAGCAATGGTGCCTGGGTCCACAAGTCCACACAAAGAATTTTAACTATTTTTTAAGATAATCTCTTTTCTGGTAAATTACAATTATTTCCCAATATTTCGGCATATACAAAATGCACCTCTAAATCAATTATTATCAAATTTATCGGTGTGGACTTGTGGACCCAGGCACCATCATTTTTGCAATACGGTGTTTATTGCTTTTTCAAGTTCTGTTTGTTCTGCGGGTTTTTCGAGGTAATATGAGCAGCCAAGGTCTTTGCAGGTTTTTTTTGTATTCTCGTCACCGAGAGCAGAGAGGACTATGCACTTTTGTTCTTTTCCGATTTGTTTTAAAACATCCAGACCGCTTACGTTTGGCATCATTAAATCGAGAACTATGCAGTGAAATTTTGTTTCGTCTGCGATATCGAGGACATCTTCCCCGCTGAATGCTGACCAAACCGTATAACCCAGGATTTCGAGTTCCATTTTATAAAGGTTGTGAACATCTTCCTCGTCTTCTGCAAGAAGGATTGTTCCTTTCTTTCCCGAAGAAAACCCATTAGATTCTTTAGACTCAAGATATTTTTTCACAAGGTCCCGGTAACTAGGGAGGTTATTCCGGATTAGTTCTGATTCAATTTTATTTTTTAACCCGGATAAATAACTTTTGAGGTCAAGCTCCTTGTCATAGGAAATACTTTCCTTGCTTCCTAAAAACTCCGAATGCCGATCGACAAGAAACCCGTACTCACCCTTAACAGGGCTTTCCTGAAGGACTAATTTTAAGAAGGGATAACGCTGGCTTCCGATGGTTATTCTAATCTTTTTACCCCAGTCATAATTGTTCAGTTCAGGATTGAATTTTCGTAGTACGTCCAATAACTCTGTAAGGCTGCCGGCTTTTTCCAATTCTTGTAATATCTTTGAATATGTTCCTTGCGGAAAAGGTTTCTCCGGGTACGCAAGTTTATGAAAAAGTTTAATAGCGAAAATAAACGTGTCCTTAGTAAATTCTTCTTTTTTCATTAAATAATAATTTCTCCACGTTTCTAATGTTTTAAATCCTGCCGATATTTACATACGGTTTTTCCGGAATAATGCTTAAAAAATTTAATTAAATGTGATTCATCTGAAAATTTGAATTCTCTTGCTAATTGAAATGATGTCTTCCCGGTAAAAACAACTTGTTTTAAAATTTTTTTTATTAAAACTAATTCAGAATATTTCTTAATTGAAATTTTAAAGAAAGATTTGAAAAGTATTTCTGCTTTTATTTTATTCTTTTTTTTAAAAAAATTGATCATTGATTTATAATCATTAAGATTGCGAATATTTTCTAAATTTAATTTAAGAAAAAGAGCCTTTTTATACTCTTTAGACACAGATGTAAGGTGGTTATTTACCGTATTCAAGAGTTCATCTTTGTAAGCGTTGTTTATTACTAACACTCTTGAGATGCATTTCCGGGAAAATTTACTTTTATTTTTTGCAAGAATGATTATCGGGCAATTATGATTCTGTAAACGAATCCAGCAGATTATTTTTAATATTTCATCCCCGGGAAATATCCCTTCGTTAATAATGCAGAAATATGGAAAATATTTATCATCCCAATGATTCTCTCCGTTAAATTCATGTGCCGGAAGTTTAAAATGAAATATATCTGAATCCTTCTTTTTTAATGTTCGCGGCAAGGTCTCCTTCTGCGAAAAGTAATAGATTTTCGGTTCTTTCCATTCTTCATTCATGAGTTTATTTTATCATTTTTTATTTCTTTTGTCAATTAAAAATTAAAATAAGGGGGTTTTTCATTTTTTGTATAACTTTTCTGATTGCTTCGCATTGATTCAAATCCTTACCGGGCAATGACAAATTATGTTATTCCTTTTGCAGATATCTGAATATCATTGCAAATGAACTTCCATTCTCTGTTTATATTGACTCAACTCTATAATTGTGTTATAATATACTCAAACGTGAGGATTGTAAGGGTGATAAGAAAGATTCCGATTCCATCTTTTATAGCAGTGATTCTATATCTATTCACCCTACCCTTCACAACAGGTTTAGTTCCTTTAACAAAATTTATTGAGGAAAAGATTGATATTCATCTTCTTCCGAATGAGTATTTAGTCCGGGGAAATTATACATACTTAAATAAATTGCCTTTCCCTGTAGTTCAGGGGTTATTTATTCCTTTTCCTGAAAATGCTTTTATTGAAAAACCCTCTGAAATTGATATAAAAATAAACGAATCTTTAGAGCCGTTACAAATGAATATCGCCGGGAAAAATTTAATCTTTATCCAAATACCCCCAAGAGACTTTGTTTCTGTATCTATCTGTTTCAAACAGAAAACCTCAAATAAATCCGGTATTTATCTTTTAACGACGACAAGAAGATGGAAAAGAAGTTTACAGTCAGCTGAATTCAGAATATTTGCCGGGAAAGATATTAATATAAAAGCAAATTATGTTTTTAAAAACAACGGAAGTTATTATTATATGTTTCAAAACAATTTTTATCCTGAAAAAGATTTATTCTTCTCTTGGGGAGAAAAAGGGGAATGAAATGAAAAAATTTTGGTTTGCCGGTTTATTCTTTCTAACCACAATTATTTTTGCCTATGCAAATCAACCACCCGGGCCTTTTCTTGCCTTACCTGTTGTTAGTGTTATTCCCATGGTAATAATATTAACCTGGATCGGAGGGGGGTTTATAATTATTAAAGAAAACAGGGAGAAGAAGTCTACTTTTGCAAAATATTCCGACTCTGTAATAGCTTCGGTAGGATTCGTTTTTTTATTCTTCGGGGCAATTGCTTTTGAAGGGATGGCATTAATTGCTTTGTTCGTCTTTTCAATATTTGCTTTATACCGAGGCGGGGCAATGATCTCCTGGGGAATTCGTGAAAAGAACGCTAACCCAAATAGATTAGTAATTACCGGGATTCTAATTATTATCTTTACACTTTTTTTCGTTTATATGGGATATTCTTTCGCTGTATTTTATTCCGGGGGGTTCTTTGAAAAAGAAGAGCCTACCATCTTTAAGTTTGAAAACCTTGCTTCCTGGGAGAGCGCTGTTGTAGAATACAATAAAAATATTCCTGAAGAAAACAGAATTAAACTCCTTAATAAAACTACAACCTCTGGCGCGG
>JAQVHJ010000155.1 GCA_028696285.1 bacterium | reverse complement strand
GTCGCGTCATCTATGAGAAAAGACGTTTGGGAAAAGTACCCTTTGCCTGAATCGACATTTGCAGCTGACCATCAATGGGCTAAAAACGTACTCCTGAATGGATATAAAATTGCATTCCAGCCTGAATCTGCTGTGATTCATTCTCATGACCGAAGTGCCGTTTATGAGTTCAAGAGAAGATTCATTGATCATAAAATAAACTTTCAGCAGTACAAGTTAAGATTATTCCCTAATATCAAATCCTTGTATTTCGGGATATTAGGCGATATAAAGAATAAATCAAAAATTATTCTCAAGTCTGACTTTAATATGATTTTTAAATTTTATTTCCTTATAAAAAATATATTTGTTTCCGCAGCGCAGGATATGGGAACATATCTCGGGGCGAAGTGGGAGAAGGAAAGAAAGACGGATAATTCAAGACTATTTGCAGTTCTTGAAAAGAAAATAATTCAAGGAGTATAATTTCAATGAAGATGTTAGTATTAGGAATAGACGGAGCTGATTGGAAATTTATTATTCCCCTGATTCAGCAGGGAAAACTCCCTAACTTGAAAAAGCTCCGTGATTCCGGGGCTTCGGGTCCTTTATTAACACAGAAACCGCCAATGTCACCTGTGGTCTGGACGACAATCATGACAGGAAAGGTCCGGGAGAAACATAATATTATTAATTTCTATTCTAATTCCGGTGACTTGAATTCATACAGGATCTGGGACATCCTGAATAAGAACGGGATCCCATCCGGGACCATGTCGCACTTACTGACTAATCCGCCTGATGAAAAACTCCTCTTCCAGATTCCCGGGTGGATGAGCACGACAAGCCTGACTGTCCCCGAAGAATATTCAATCTTTAAGGAATGGGAAAGGAAAAAGAAAATCCCGAGAAACATTATCTGGATATTGAAGAACCTTTCGTTACGTTCAATATTTGCGCTTTTAAAATTCAGGAAAAATATCAAAACGAAACATAAACATCCTCTTTACTACCTTGCAGATGAAATGGTTAAAGGGGATATCTTTAAAAGACTTGTTAAGAGATTCAAACCTCAATTCTCTTCTATCATGTTCTACGGCACGGATTTCATGTCGCATAAATATATCCATCAAGTCTTCCCTGACCGGTTCACACCCGAGCTGCTTAAGAAACTCGGTGACTGCCCGAATTACATTGAACAGATGTATATGCTCGTCGATAAGAAGATTGGTGAGATCCTTAAATTATTTCCACTGGACAAGACTAATTTCATTGCCGTCTCCGACCACGGCTTCAACCCCGCAATGCCGGAGAAAGCGTTTAAATACCGCTTGAAAGGCCGGCCGTTTATAAGTGTAATCGGGAAAAAGAAAATAAAGGATTTTGCTGTACTCGGTTATGTACTTAATGTCTTTGCCGAGAAAAAAATCCTGGAGAAATTAATGCAGGAGATAGATGCGGTCACAATTACCGAGAATGGGAAGAAACTCTTTAAATGCACTATGCAGGAAGATAAGCTCCTCGTTGAATTTAAGACTGAATTCATGACCATTACATCTGACATAAATAAGATGCATTTTAAATTCAGGAATAAGGAGATACCTATAAACAGAATAGTCGGACAAGTAAAACGTCCGGGAACACATGCAAAGCATGG
Organism: bacterium; assembly: GCA_028696285.1. Taxonomy (GTDB): domain Bacteria; phylum AUK180; class AUK180; order JAQVHJ01; family JAQVHJ01; genus JAQVHJ01. The sequence goes on along the minus strand of JAQVHJ010000155.1, from coordinate 4,491 downwards.
AATATTTATTGCCTCCGGACCTATATTTAAACAGGGATATAAATTCAAGGAAGCAGGAATTCAAGATGTTACACCGACTATACTTCATTCTTTCGGACTCCCTGTCGGGAAGGATATGGACGGAAAGGTTCTTACTGAAATATTCAAGGATGAATTTATCTCGAACAACCCTGTTAAATTTATCGACACGCACGATTCCGATTTTAAGAAGAAGGAATTGAAGGAAAAGACAGATATGAAGGAACTCAAGAAAAGACTTGAGGAGCTCGGATATATATGAGTTCAAGATTTCCAAAAGTAGTTTTAATCGGTGTTGACGGCGCTTCTTTAGATTTTATTAAGAAGAATATTAAACGTTTACCTGCTTTTAAAACATTAATTGAAAACGGCGCATCAGGCAATCTCCTGTCTAACCCGCCGTTCGTCTCCCCTGCTTTATGGGTCGAGATTGCCACGGGAAAGAAAAGGGATAAGACTAATATCCGGGGATTCTTCTCCAAGAAAACAGACCGGAAAGAACCTTTTATTTGGGAGATTCTTTCACTTACTAGTTTAAAGTCAGGTTTGATTGAATACCTGATGGCTGATGACCGTGACAGGAATATCCAATTCTTCATTCCAAGCTGGATGGAAAGTAATATCTATGCGAAACCGGACTTCCTCATTCCGTATAAGCAATGGACAGAAACACATTTAGTAAGAAGGAATCTGTTTAAATTGATGAATTTTTATTCATTTATTAAGAAAATAAAAATGAAGTTTCAAAAGAATAAGGATATTTGGCAGGTATTGTATTATCAGTTACGGGAAGAGTTAAAAACCAATGCTTTTATAAAAGCAATAAAAAAAATTCCTGTTGATTTTGCAGCAGTATCATTTTATGCTGCGGATGCTATTCAGCATTCACACCTGAAATATACAGACCCTGAATATTTCGGGATTAGACCTGAACCGAAACTGAAGGAGAGCATTTTTGATATCTACAGGGCAATCGACAGACAGATAAGAAAGATAATGAATATAATCCCGAAAAATACTTATATCATAATTGTTTCCGACCACGGCCAGGAAAAAACATCGTTGGATATATTTCAGAGAAACATGATCAAACCCGCTAACTTCCTGAAGAACATTGAATATTCCGGGGAAGGAAACACGTATGCCCTGGGGAATACCATTCACATACAGACTATCCCGGAAAACCGGAAAGATCTTGAAAGTATTTTACGTGATGCAGTAATTAAAGATTCTGATATCAATATCTTTAATGTATTTTCAAGCGAAAATGAATTGTCCTTCTCCCTGAAAAATGAATGTGAAAGAAAGATCCCCGACCTGATTAATAAACAGGCAGTTATTGGCGGCAAGGTCATTAACCTCAAAAAACTGATTAAGCAGGTTGAGTTATCCGGGATACACAGTAAGGAAGGAACATTCATCGCCACGGGACCGGGGATTAAATATGATTTTAATATCAATGAGATTTCTATTCTTGATATAGCACCGCTGATGCTGTATATGTATTCAATGCCGTTAGATAAGACTTTCGATGGAAAATTGAGAACAGAGATATTTACACAAGAGTTCCTGGATAAGAATCCCGTTTCTTATGTGGATAGATATGATTTTGATTTAACCGGTTCAGAATCAGGTGAAGATAAACATCTTGAAGAGAAACTGAAAAATCTCGGATATCTATAATTTTTTTTTCAGGAGAAAAATGATTGTTTTTATTACGACATTACCGCATCCGGCAAATATAAAAAATTACTCCTTTATTGAAAAGATATTAACCGAAACACTTAAGTCTATTACCAATCAGACAGATAAGAATTTTAAGATCATCATAACCGGATATGTCAAACCTGAATTGAAAAATAAAGATATAGAAAAATATTTCGAATTCATTCCTGTCAACATCACCCCGTTCAAGTTATACGATGATCAATGGGAAAGAATGGAAGAATTTAGAATTCATAAAGGTTTAAAACTGATTATAGGTATAAATGAAGCTCAAAAATATAATCCCGATTTCATAATGACAGTCGATTGTGACGATTATATCTCTTCAAAAATTGCTGCATTTGTTAATACATTGGATAAAACCGAAAATGGATATTATATAGATGACGGATATATTCTTTGCAATAAAACAAAACAGTTTTGGGAATTAAACAATTTCAACAACTTCTGCGGTACTTCCCTGATAATGAATAACAATCTATTTAAATACCCGAAATATCGGGAACTCATAACTATTCAAATAAAACCCGAAAAGTGGATTGAAATTGACACGGAGAAAACTGATTTCTTGAATAAAATCAAACATGATGATACACAGGAGATTATTTTAGAAAAAGTCAATTTGAATTTCATCAAATATATTATTGGAAGCCATAAATTTGCACCGAAATATTTTGATCTTAAACCCCTCCCCTTTCCCGGGGCAATCTGGAATTGGAATACCGGTGAAAATTATATTGTGAATCGTGTCATGAAACCGAAATATAAAGCAGTTCTAAAAAATCCTAATGATATCAACCTTTCCGAATTTTCCCCTGACCTTCCGGACTTCTTCAAGGAATAATACTTGAAAATTAAGTATTTTAAGAGTAATCTATATAATATCTGACATAGAAATAGATTATATTCTTTGCATATAAATCTTGTATTAAAATAATTTACGCAGCAGTAAACCCTGCTCTCACGTGATACTCTTACTGATTTATCCGGATTGCCGCGCTCAAGCACTTCATGCTTTCGCCGACGCTGCGCTTATGCTTGCTAGATCCTCACTTCGTTCGGATAGCGCAATGACTAATGTTGTCCTTCTTACATTTCTTCTCTGCGACCTCAGCGCACTCTGCGGTTAAAAAATATTTTATCTTCCGGTTCACGGATTACGAATCACGTTTACCGTTGACCGTTCACAATTCCCCGTTTTACATGGTTTGACCTGAAGATGTCTTTTATTCATATAATACGGGCGAACACCGTTCGCCCCTACACATCGTATCAAATGTTTGAAATATAATTCTACAGGTGAACAGTTCACGATTTCATCCGCTATAAACATCTACACCACCAGCATAAATACTATATTTTCAATTTTAAATTCAAAGTAGTGCACCCTTTGTGGTGCACTATCAATTCTCAATGCACAGCGTTAATCACGATTCACGTCTTACGTTGACAAGTAGCCCGATAAAGTGTTTTTCTTGTGGAAGGTTCTAATCTTACGGTTTGTATCCCTTGAAAAGATCGCTTCTCTTAAAATTTTCCTTCGGGAAAAATATTCTGGGATTTCTTGTGCGGTTATAATATCTATCAACTATACATAATGCCTGATTCTGATTACCGCAAAAACATTTATGAACTTCACACTTCATCGGTTCGGGATTTAAGGTAATTTTATCATTAAGAATATTTCCCATGAACTTATGGATGTCATGACAAGGGAAAATATCCCCTTTTGAATTTATATAAATAAATTTATGTCCTGCAGTGCAGTCCATTCCAAATGTATCTATCGATTTAACCAAAACCATAAAACTATGCGGGGTAAACCAAATTTTCCTCAGCTCTTTCTTCTCCTCGAGAGTATAATCACGGGGGTAATGCTTTTCATTGTACTTTCCTATTAGAGCATTGAAAATCAGGGGAACATTCATTCCATCACATATCTTTTTATACTCCTTCATTTTATCTATCCTGTCAGGAAACGCAACATACCCGACATATATTAATACCCCAAGCTTTTTCAGCTTCTCCACTTTCTTGAAAAACATATCGGTATCCTTGATTACCGTATCGTGTAAGGTACAGCCCATTCCTAACTTTTTCAGATTGGTCCTGGTTATGAATGGTTCAATCACTCTATCCCAGTCAGCTACAAGGTTAGATGAAAAATTTATACCGATAAAATTATTCTCCTGATTGCAAATTCGTGAAACTTCCGTCATTATTTCAGGGGATGTGAATAATTCACCTTGAACCCCAATTCTAAGAACAATCTTCCTGTTCCAGGTATTTAACTTTTCAATAATGCTTTTGAAAGAATCCATATCAAATATATTTTCCTTTTCAGGACAACGTGCAATACAGTAAGGACAGGCAAGATTACAGGTATGATATTCAATTTGAAAACGGACACAAAGGTAATCAGGGTCTTCAAATAAACCCGGAATTATATCCTGATCCCCTTTTTCAAAAATGTTTTTTATAACTCTCTTTACACGATTGAACATAAGTTAAACTCCTGCATTCCTTTTCGAAACCTTTTCGATTTCAAAAAACATACTCTATAATATCAAATAACAATAATAAAGTCAGGATAAATTAAGGCGGGGTATTCTAATTTTTTATTTATATCAGATTGCTGCATTCCATTTCGTTACACTCGCAATGTCATACAAACATCTGCAAACCAAATAACATGATTAGCGAAGCAGTGTACCCCACGTGCAAGGCTATGCACTCAATGTAGTACAT